>NZ_JANSIL010000090.1:0-20287 GCF_047462015.1 Synechococcus sp. R5-13
GCAGAACAGGCTCAGGGCTACTGAAAGCCCGCTCCGTACCGCTTAGCGGTCGGAGCCGGGTAGTTTACGGCGCCAACAAAACTGGCCAGTTTGTGCGTATCCTCAATTTGATGCGGGAGCACATCCCAGAAGCCGACTCTGCCAGAGCCGCCTTTGCCCGCTTTTGGACTGCTGAGTACTTGGCCAGCGCCGATCCCGCAGATGGAATTGAATTTTTCCAGACCCGGCTGCGCCCCCTCTTTGAGACCAACTATTTCCGCCCCATTGGTGAGAGCGGTAACCCTGTTGACTTTTTCCCGGTGCTGGATTTTCCCTTCGTGCTTCTGTTTGGGCTGGAATTTTTGCTGCGCACGGTGGCCATCAGCCGTCGCTACACCGGCGTCAATTGGCTGGATGCTATGCTCTGGCGTTGGTACGATGTGCTGCTGCTGCCCTTTTGGCGCTGGCTGCGGGTGATCCCCGTCACCATCCGGCTGGGACAAGCACAGTTGCTGGATCTGGAGCGGGTACGCGCCCAGGTGAGCCAGGGCTTTGTTACCAACTTCGCCGAGGATCTGACGGAAGTCATTGTTGTGCGGGTGATTAACTAAATCCAGGTATCCATTCAGCGGGGATCCCTGCCCCTGCTGCCGGCAGCGCGTACCCAGCGCGACTACATTGATATCAACAACACCAACGAGCTGGAGGCGATTGCCAACCTGGTTTTTCGCATTGTTCTCTACCGCGTTTTGCTCCAGGTGCAACCGGAATTGCAACAACTGCTCCGCTACAACCTGGATGGCCTGCTCAAGCAGTTGCCTGCCATGCAAACTCTAGAACAGCTTCCCGGCCTGGGATCCCTGCCTGGCCAACTGACGGAGCGCCTGGCCAACGAGCTGACCACCACCACCTACAAAACCCTGACGGGCAGTTTCGAGGATCCCGTTGGCTCCAAGCTGGCAGCGCAACTGATGCAGCGGTTTGGTGAAGTCTTGGCACGGGAACTCAGCCAGGAGCACGCTTTGGAGGAAATTCGCTCTCTCCTGCAAGACTTGCTGGAAGAGATCAAGATCAACTACGTCGAGCGGCTATCCCACGAGGATCTGGAGGAGGTGATGGAGCAAACCCGCCAGCTTCGGCAAAAGGCCCAGCAACTGGAGAAAGACCGCCGCAACTAGGGTTGGGAGGATTGGTTGACGAGGTTTCGCCAGTTCAGTAGGATAATGGTTCCAGGTCGGGCGAGTGGCGAAACTGGTAGACGCACCGCACTCAAAATGCGGCGGGAAACCGTGTCGGTTCGAATCCGACCTTGCCCATGATTTTTAGTCTGCTGTGACGCGCTGTAAGGCTCGCCGCTTTCTGTGTTTGGTAGGTTGATCCGTCTTGCCTCTTCTCACAGGGGTTTGGTGATAGAACCAGCCAAGCCCTTCTGGAGCAGGGTGCCAGCGGGACGGAGTCCTTAGATAGGGCAGCCAGAATCGGGCTCATCCTGCATCCTAGAGATGAAGCTCTAGCCGCTAAACTGGGGAATCATGGATGCAACTTTGGAATCTTTCTTTGCCTCTGCCACCCAAATTGGGCTAGGTCTAGCAGGCTTGCTGGCTGTGCTCACCCTGCTGGCCTGGATCCGCAATTGGCCCTTGAAGTTTGCGCTGGTGGGCTACACGGCGTTTGCGCTGGTTTTAACAGCGGGATGTTTTGCCCTCAGCTTGGGGCCGATCTTTCGCTCCCGCATTCCCGGTGCTGCCCCCTACACCACCGTCTATGACCAAGGGGCGGATCGAGCGGTTATTGCTGTCAGCCCGGATATCACCCCAGAGCAACTGATCCTCACCCTGAAGCAGGCGGCCAGCGATTTGGGATCCCCGGGCCGCTTCTCCACCGGTTCGCCGGTGTTCACCTTGCGGGCCCGCACCGTCATCCATCCCGAGCCGGGAGTTTCCGAGCCGTTGCTCTTGGGCACGCTGCAACAGCCGTTGGGAAAGCGCCTGCGCACCCCAGAAGAACAACAGCAGCAGCAGATCCATCTGGAGGAAGAGGCCTTTGCCCGGCTGCGGAAGTTGGCCCAGGGTCAGGCTTCTGCCGCCTTGTCTGCAGAGGGAGCGGAAGAGCCAACCACCGGGATCCCACTTGCCCAGTCTTGAGCGCTGAGCCAGCGGCGCAGATCCTGTCCCACCCGGTCGGGGATCTCCCAGGGAAAGAGATGAGCCACGTTGGGATAGACAATGCAGGTGCAGTGGGGCAGGGAGCGGGCTGTGGCCAGGCTGCTGTTGGCGGTGATGTGGCGATCCCGCTCGCCGGCCATAAGCAGTACCGGGATGCGAATTCGGTGCAGATCTCCCTCGCGGTTGTAGCCCCGTTGCAAAGCGGCGCGCAGAGCTTGGCGAGCCTGGGGGGAGGTGTGCAGATAGGCGGGCAAGGCCATGTGCGCCAAATACCGATAGGCCGTTGGGGTCTGTTGCTGCATCAGGTAGCGGTAAAGGGAGCGACGGCCAAAGGTCTCGAT
This sequence comes from Synechococcus sp. R5-13, assembly GCF_047462015.1. Taxonomy (NCBI): domain Bacteria; kingdom Bacillati; phylum Cyanobacteriota; class Cyanophyceae; order Synechococcales; family Synechococcaceae; genus Synechococcus; species Synechococcus sp. R5-13. The sequence goes on from NZ_JANSIL010000090.1 coordinate 2,486, forward strand.
GTTCCATTCCCAGCCGGGCCAAAGCCAGTTGAGCAGCGAGGCAACGCCGGTGTTGACCTGATCCCAAAAATCGGTGGGGGGATGGTTGCTGCGGGGGCAGGCGGCACTGGCCACCAAGACCAAACCCTTTACCCGCTGCGGCAGCCGCAAAGCCAACTCCAGGGCCAGGATCCCGCCCAAAGACCAGCCCAGCACCAGACACGCCTGCCAGCCCAGGCGATTGAGCAGTAATTCCAAATCCTCCAGGTGCTCCTCCATCTCGAAGGGATCCACCACCTGCGAACGTCCATAGCCGCGCAGATCTGGCGCCACACAGGGGTGCATTCCCGCCACTGCCTCTGCAAATACCGCCATGCAGTCGGCATTGCCCGGATGGCCGTGGAGCATCAAGATTGGGAGGGAGGGGATCCCTTTTCCCCAAGTACGGTAGTGGAGCTGCAGGCCCATCGCGTCAGCAGTGCAGTTCCCGACTGCTGTAGGCATAACACTCTGGATAACATCTAGACAGCAGGGTTAGGCGCTGGCCGCCTTCTTCGGAGTGGGCTGGAGCTTTACCCCGTTGGGAATGCAAATTAAGTTTTGATCCAGCACCTGCACAAACCCTTTCGAACGCAGGGATCCCAGAAGACGAGTCACCGTCACGCGGGTGGCCCCAATGGCATCCCCAATCTGGGCATGGGTAAGGGGCCAGGGGAGATACATCCCTTGTTCACAGGGCTGCCCATACTCTTCGATCAACAGGCTCAAGAAGCCCTTGAGGCGATCGATGGCGCGCCGTTGGCCCAGATTTCCCAACCACAGCAGCTTCCGTTGCAGTTGCTGGCGGAAGTTTTCCTGAATCTTCTGGTGCAGATAGGGCCACTGCTCCAGATCCTGCCAGTAAAACCACATCACCGTGGTGCGATCGGCGTGGGTGCAGGCTTTCAACTCAAAGCGCTCTGGGTTGCTCAGCTCAAAAGGAAATCCAGCCGTGATGAACCCAACAAAGACCTCCCGCCGCTCTGGAGTTTGGCTGACCAGGCGCACCACTCCCTCTTGGGTGATGTACACCAATCCCGGACGAGTGGGAATGCGCACGTCTTTGGGAAAGGTGCGACAGCGGTAGTGCTCCTCGGCCCACTGGCAAAGCTCACGCCATTCCTGAGCCTCTGTTGCCGATGTGATGGAAACAAGTGACATGAGATCAACTTCCTGTCGCTCGAGCGACCTGATGGGTTTTACAGACTTTCCAGCTTTACCCGGCTGTAGGCTATGCAACGCTTCCGCGTTCGCGCCGGCGGTGCGGAGCACCTACACGTCAACGGGACGGAGTCTTAGGAAGATGGGGATGGAGAAACAGCAAGATACACACAAGAAGGCAAATACAAAGAGGAAGGAAACCGCAGGGTTTACTTTACCTTAGCTTCATAATGGCACTTGACCTCATAGGGTGACATTGTGTTCCTACTGATATTGTTCAAAAGGCTACGTCCAATAATAACCCCAAGAAGCCGTAAATTTTCAGATTTCGTCGCTGAACTCGGCTACCTGGGGGATCAGCGCAGATCATTGGGTCAGACTGGTGTATGTCTAAGGGCGGGTGTGGGGTGGCTGGGATGAATATTCTCATCAGCAACGACGATGGCATCCAGGCGGCAGGGGTGCGGTGTTTGGCGGCAGCGCTGGCCCAGCTGGGGGGGCACCAGGTAACGGTGGTCTGTCCGGATCGGGAGCGCTCGGCCACCGGCCACGCCTTGACGTTGCACAAGCCGCTGCGGGTGGATCCGGTGCGGGAGGGATTTCCTCCAGAAGTGCAGGCCTGGGCCTGTTCGGGCACCCCTTCCGACTGTGTCAAGTTAGGTCTGGACGGGCTATTGGATCGTCCTCCCGATTGGGTGATTTCCGGCATCAATCAGGGAGCCAATCTGGGCACGGATGTGCTCTACTCCGGCACCGTCTCGGCGGCAATGGAAGGGCTATTGGAAGGGATCCCCAGTTTGGCGGTGAGCCTGGCCAGCTTTACCCATCAGGATTTTCAGCCGGCAGCGCAAGTGGTGCTGACGTTGCTGGAGAAACTGAGCTTGAAGCCCTTGGGGGAGCCCATGCTGTTGAATGTGAATGTGCCGCCATTGTCGGCTGCCGAGATGCGCGGCATGGTTCTAGCTCCTCTGGGCTGGCGCAAATACACCGATATCTACGAGAAGCGGGTGGATCCGCGCGGCAAGGCCTACTACTGGCTGGCAGGAGAGGTGGTGGAAGAGGGGGTGGATCCCCGCTCGGATGTGCGGGCGGTTGCTGAGGGCTATGTGTCGATTACGCCCCTGCAGCCGGATCTGACGGCCTACGCGGCCTTCGATAGCTTACAGCGCTGGGGGCTCTCAGCTTTTGGCTCATGAATTTTAAGCCGGTGAGCTGGGGTCAGCGCCGAACAATGTCATCCCCTCCAAATTTTGGGTCGAACTCGGCGGGAAAGCGGGTGTTGGCACTGTAGATTGCCCCTTCCAGAAAAGCGCTCTTTAGGTTGTCCATCGACAGATTGGCCCCTCGCAAATCCGCCCCCGTTAGATCCGCCCCACTTAGGTCGGCGCCACGCAAATTGGCCCCACTCAGGTTGGCCTCGCCCATCTATAGAGGAGACTGCGTAGAAACTCCCGTCAGCGCCAGCAATCGTTTCGCCACCCCTTCGGCAACCGGCATGACCGACAGTCGCGTGCCCCGCCGTACTACTTCCAGCTCCTCTGGGGTGAAGGTGTCTCGCAATTCAGCCAAAGGGATCAATCGCCCAAAGGCTGAGACAAACCGCACTCGCACCGTATGCCAGCGGGGATCCTCGCGGGTAGATTTGGGATCATAGTAGGGGCTGGCAGGGTCGAATTGGCTGGGATCCACCACCTGGGTTTCCACGATCTCCATTAAGCCGGCTATGCCGGGAGGGTTGGCGTTGGAGTGGTAGAAAAAGGCGCGATCCCCCACCTGCATGGCTTTTAGATAGTTGCGGGCTTGGTAGTTGCGCACGCTATCCCAGAGGGTTTGGCCTTCCCGCTGCAGATCCCAGATGCTGTAAACGCTGGGCTCAGATTTCATCAGCCAGTAGTTCATGGGGCACTAAGCTCTGGGAGCAGATAAAAGGGAGCAACGGGCAGCAAACTCGACAAAGTTTTGCAACATCTGCAAGCCAACAGGGCCCGACTTTTCGGGGTGAAATTGGGTAGCAAACAAGGTGCCGCGGGCAATAGCGGCTACACAGGTTTGGCTGCCGTGTTGGGTGGTAGCAGCCACCCAGCTTGGGTCATTGGGCACTGCGTGGTAGGAGTGGACAAAGTAAACCCAGCTTTGATCCGGGATCCCTGCCCAAAGAGGCGATTGGGGTTGGGTAAGGTGCAACTGGTTCCAGCCCATGTGGGGGATACGCAAGCCCGGCTCCGGTCGAAAGCGCTGCACCCGTCCAGGCACAATGCTCAGCCCTGGCTCTGTTCCCTCTTCGCTGCTTTCGAACAAAACTTGCAGCCCAAGGCAAATGCCTAAAAAAGGCTGTTGCCGCTCCACAGCTTCCCGGATCGCTTTCCCAAAGCCCCGCGCCCGCAGCTGCTGCATGGCTGGGTCAAAGGCCCCATCGCCGGGCAGGACAATGCCGTCAAAAGCCGCTAGTCCAGTTGGCTCTGTTACTAGCTGCACCTCAGCTCCGGCCCGCTCCAGCCCTTTGCAAGCCGAATGCAGATTTCCCGCCTCATAGTCGATCACCGCCAGGCGTACAGTCCCCATGGGATCCCTTCTCGTGAGGAGTTTCGGAGTCTATCAGTATAGTGGTTCTATCCCGTTTGAGCTGACTCATGGCTGTGGCAATTGCTTCGCACGATCCCACTCCGACCGGTACTGCTCCGCAACCCTGTCGCGACCAGGTTGATTGGCCTGAGGCGGCTTACCTGCACATCCCTTTTTGTCGGCAACGCTGCCACTACTGTGATTTTGCCACCGGCCTGGGCACCCGCAAGTTGATGGAAACCTACGTGCAGATGCTCTGCCGGGAGATCGGCGGCGCCTACCGCTACCGCCATCTGGCCGGGGATCCCAGACCGTTGACCAGCATTTTTTTCGGGGGTGGCACCCCTTCTCTGCTGACGGTGGAGCAACTAGGGCGGATCTTGACTCAATTGAGGGAGAGGATCCCGTTTCATCCCGACTGCGAGATTTCTCTGGAGGCCAACCCCGGCACCCTGACGCGGGAGCAGTTGGCGGGCTACCGGGAGCTGGGGGTCAACCGCATCAGCCTAGGGGTACAGGCATTTCAGCCAGAGCTGCTGGCCGCTTGTGGTCGCCTGCATGGAGTGGAGGAAGTTTACGAAGCCGTGGCCGACTTGCAGGCGGCGGGCTTTGAGAATTTCAACCTGGATTTGATCTTTGGGCTGCCCTACCAGACTTTGGAACACTGGCAGCAGTCTCTACGAGCTGTTCTTGAGATTAACCCCACCCATGTCTCCGTCTATGATCTGACGATTGAACCGGGAACCCGCTTTGGTCGGATGTACCGACCGGGAGCAGCACCTTTGCCCAGCGAGGAAACCACAGTTGCCATGTACCTAATGGCGCGGGAGCTGCTCACCGAAGCGGGCTACATCCACTACGAAATCTCCAATTTTGCCCGCCCCGGCTACGCCTGTCGCCACAACCGAGTGTACTGGGAAAATCGCCCTTACTTTGGCTTTGGCATGGGATCCGTCGGCTACGAGGGGGGACGGCGCATTCAGCAGCCCAAAACCCTTTACCACTACTTCGAGCAGGTGAAAGTCGGAGTCCACCCTCTCCCTCCTGAAGCATCCCCAGAGGAAGTTTGGATGGATACTTTGATGTTGGGGTTGCGTCTAAAGGAAGGTCTGGATTTGTGCCATTTACAGGAGCGTTTTGGCCACCCAAAGGTCGAGCAAGCTTTGGAGAGGCTGGATCCCTATTTTGAGAAGGGATGGGCCAGTTGTGAGGCAGGCCGGCTACGGCTGATTCCGCCCGATGGCTGGCTATTTTCCAATGAGATTCTCAGAGACTTGCTGGCTTGATTCCGACGGTTACTTTCACAAGATTTCTCACCAGAGCCCCCTATCCCAATTGGCCGAAAACTCAAGCTTTGAGGAGCGTAGGCCATCACCATTTCCAGCAGCCATTAAACCCAACATTTCACAGATCCTGAGATCTCTAATCTTGCAAGAGGGGTTGAGGGGAAAGATACGGAAGCCCAGAGGATCCCTATCGATAGTTGACAAATTGCAGCGCCACCGGGTAGTCCTGCTGCCTAAGCATTTGAATGACCGCCTGTAGCTCGTCTTTATCCTTGCCGGAAACGCGCACCAGATCCCCTTGAATGGCGGGCTGCACCTTCTTAAAGTTGTCGCGGATTTGCTTGGCAATCTGTTTGGCCAGCGTGGCATCAATGCCCTTTTTCAGGTGAACCACCTGGCGCACTCGGTTGCCGCCGGCGCTCTCTGGGGGTTGAAAGTCGAAGATCTTCAGGGATAGACCCCGCTTGGCCGCTTTGGTGAGGAGCAGATCCCGAATGGAGTTGAGGGCCATGTCGTTGGCGGTGGTGATGGTCAGGGATCCCTCCTCCAGCTCAATTTCCGTCTGAGTATCCTTGAGGTCGTAGCGCTGTTTGATCTCCCGCCGGGCTTGATCTACAGCGTTCACCAGTTCCTGCCGATCGAAATCACTGACGATATCAAATGAGTAGGTAGAGGCCATAAACCTTATCTTCGCTATCGTTCAGTATCTTAAGCCCTCAGCCAAGCAGGGATCCCTAACTCTCGGAGAAGCTACAACAGGTAGAGGGATCCCAGTCCAGATTTACGGAGAAGCAGGATGGCCGATGTTGTTTTAATTACAGGCGCTTCTGAAGGCATCGGCAGAGCTACTGCCTTTACCTTTGCCCGTGGGGGTTACCGATTGGCGCTGGCTGCCCGCACTGCCGAAACCCTGAAGCAAACGGCCATCGACCTAGAGCAAAGCCTCAACGCCGAGGTCTTGGCCGTTCCCACCGATGTCACGCAGCCAGAACAGGTGCAAAACCTGGTGGAGAGAACTCTGGAACGCTATGGCCGCATCGATTGCCTGATCAACAACGCCGGCATCTGCATGAGTGGCCCTTTTTTGCAAACTACCCTGGAACACTGGCAGGCTTTGATGGCGGTCAACTTTTGGGGCTACCTCCACACCATCCGAGCCGTGCTCCCCGACATGTTGAAGCGCAAAAAAGGCCAGATCATCAACGTGGGATCCATTGGCGGCAAAATGCCCCTGCCCCAGATGAGCGCCTATTGTGCCAGCAAGTACGCGGTCAGTGGGCTGACAGAAGCGCTGCGTCTGGAACTGCAACCCCAAGGGATCCAGGTGATCGGCGTCCATCCGGGCATCGTCAGCAGCAATTTCCTCAAGCGAGCCATTTTTCTGGATGAGGTGGGGCCAGAGTCCTCTCCCGATGGCCACTCCCAAACCTCAGGTGGCAAAGCCCGCGAGCAAATGCAACAGGCGCTGGAGAGTTTCTGGGCCAGCCAGCCGGAAGAAGTTGCCGAAGCCATTTGGGACGCCGCTCGCCAGTCCAAGTCAGAGGTGGTGGTGGGCATGGCCCAATGGGCGGTAGGAGCTTACACCCTCTTCCCCGGATGGGTCGGCTCACTGCTCCAGAATGTTCCTCGCTAGGTCAGGTTCTTGGGTGCTGGATAATAAGCGGTTTTGCAGACCCAGCAACAGCAGGAAGAGGGCTAAACTTGGGTATAGTTTGAGGTACCGTTAAACACTGGTATTGGCAGCGGAAGTATGGTTGAATCTGTGCCTTCTCCTTCCGGTACCCACCAGCACATCTTGATCGTGGAAGACCGAGATGGCCGCCGTACCCAGGTGCTGGGATCCGCCAAATACTTCATCGGTCGGGACTTGGCGAACGACATCTGTCTAAACTCCCAGTTCGCCTCCCGCTACCACGCCATGCTGCTGCGGATTCCCGCCGAGCGAGAGGGAGAATATTGCTACCGCATTTTGGATGGGGATCTGGAAGGTCGCCCCAGCACCAATGGCTTGTTGATCAACGGCCAGAAATTGACCACCCACCAGCTCAAGTCGGGGGATGTGATCACCTTTGGCCCCGATGCCAAAGCCACCTACAAAATTGTTAAGGCTCCCTAGGCCCAGATCTCTGCAGAGCGTGCAATCGCCCCCCAATCAACAGCAGCAAAGCCAGCACCAAGGCCATCTCCGACAGCAAGGTCGCTAGGGCCGCCCCCTGCCAACCCCACCTTGGGATCCAAACCGCATTCAAAAGCCCATTCAGCCCCAGAGCCATCAGTTGCAGACGGCTGCGGGGCTTTTGCAACCCTGCCCCGGTGAGCAGGTGAGACAGCAAAAGGTGGATCCCCTCTAGCAAAATGACCGGGCTGAGCCAACGCAGGATGAGGGCCGTTTCCCGGTAAGCCGATCCCAGCACCCAGGGGATCCCGTAGGATCCCAGCGCCAGCCCCAGGGCGGCCAAACTGCCGTAGCCCACCACCCAAGGGAAAAGCTGCCAGGCGTAGCGCCAGCCTTGTGGGAGTCCTTTTTGGCCTTGGCGGCACAGCTCGGCAAAATGGCTGGTGAGCAGAGCAATCATCGGCGTTTGCGAGAAGTTGATCACCCGGTAGGCAGCGCTGTAAAGACCCCCCGCTGCTGCTGAGGCCAAACGGGGCAAGAGCAGCTTGTCCAAATCGGTGAAGGTTTTCACCGCGGCCAGCCCCACCGCAAAGTCCCAGCCCGCTGTCAGCCGTTCCCGCAGATCTCTCCAGCTCAGGGCCAAGGGGAGAGAAGGCTCGCTCCACCGTCCCATCCCCCCCGCAATCAGCAGCAGCACGACCAACACCATCAGGCTGTACAGAATGGCCCATTGTGCCAGGGATCCCCAGCCCAAGGCCACCGCCAGCAATACTGCCCCCAATCGCCCCAGCGCCATGCCGGTGTCGATGAGGGCCACGCCGGCAACCTGCTCTCGCCCAACCAGGATCCCTCTGTACACCTCTGGCACTGCGACGAACAGCAGATCGCTCAAGAGCAATACCCCCACCACCGCTGCCGGCGTCCCGGCCAGCCAAACGCTCAAGAGGGGCCACAACACCAGCGCCATCCCCCCACAGCCCAATCCCGCCAGCCATAAGCTGGGGCCAACCCCCTGGGTGCAAGTCAGGGATCCCTGCCGGCTGAGGCGCTGGATCAGCAGTTCCGATTGGCCCAAATAGCCAAACGGGGCGGCCAGGTTGCTGCAGGCCAAGATGGCGGAGAAAACCCCGAAGGCTTCCGGCCCCAACAGCCGCGCCAAGAGGATGAAATAGGCCCCAGACAACCCCAGGCGCAGGCCATTGCCCACCATCAGCCAGGCAGCCTGGCGTAGCCGCTGTTGTTCTGCTCTATCCACGCTGCCACTCCTGGACGAGGCTTGCCAGAGCCAGGGATACTGGATGGATGCTGAGAGGGCCCGCCCAAGAGCGGGCATCTCCTCTTGATTTTGGGTGTATGGGTTGCAATTCTTCTGGCAAGTTCATGGCCAAACTCTACCCTGTCAGCGACGCCACGCGAAGCCCCAACACCTTGACCGGACGGGATCCAAAAGCCCTGTTCTCCCCCCATTCCAGGCCGCCTGCCCCTCGCCGGGTGCTTCCCCCACCCCCGCCGGACGGCGGTAGTCCTCGTTGGCTGGGATCCGCATCGGCCAAAACGGTGGGGCAGGGCTATCGGGCCGTTGTCTTGCTCTTGCTGACCAGTCTGCTGCTGTTTGGAGGGCTGGGATCCCGTCTGGCCTACCTGCAGCTAGCGCGCACCCAGTATTACCGCCAGCTGGCCGATACCAACCGCATTCGCCTGTTGCCCCAGCCGCCAGAACGCGGACGCATTGTGGATCGCAACGGCGTATTGCTGGCGGGCAGCCAATTGTCCCACTCGGTCTTCCTCTGGCCTCTGGTGCAGTCGCGGCAGCGCTGGCAGGAGATGATCCCCAAGTTGGCAGACTACTTGAACATCGCCCCTGAGGAGATCGCCCAAAAGCTAGAACAGGCTGGATATCGTTCCCCTTTTCCCGTGCGCATCCTGCGCAACGCCAGCCCCCAGGTGGTCATTCAACTGGAGGAGATGAGCCGCGAGCTGCCGGGGGTGATGGTGGAGGCGGAGACGGTGCGGTTTTATCCCCACGGCGACTTGGCTGCTCACCTGCTGGGCTATACCGGCGAGATCCCCCTAGAGCAACTGCGGGCCGACCCTAGCTATCGCCTGGGGGATATTGTCGGCCTGATGGGAGTGGAGGAATTGTTCGAGAACCATCTGCGCGGCCAATGGGGCGGGCGACAGGTGGAGGTGGACGCCATGGGAGAGGTGCTGCGGGTGCTGGGGGAACAAGCGCCCCAACCGGGCAACACCCTGCAGCTCACTTTGGATGTGCGGCTGCAGCAGGCGGCAGAGCGAGCCCTCGGCCAGCAAAAAGGAGCGGTGATCGCCATGGATCCCAGCGATGGCTCGATCCTGGCCATGGCCAGCTATCCCACCTTTGATCCCAACCTCTTTTCCAGCCGCATCACCCAAGCCCAGTGGGAGAGCCTGCAGCAGCAGGATTTTCCCTTCCTCAACCGCGGCCTGCGGCCCTATCCCCCCGCCAGCACCTACAAAATCATCACCACCGCTGCCGGGATTGAGTCGGGAGCCTTTCCCCCCAACACCGTGCTGCAGACCGGCCCCTACATCCAGGTGGGAGGGTGGCGCTTTTGGGACTGGAACCGAGCCGGCTTCGGGCGGCTGAACTACCGGCAGGCGATGGCCTACAGCAGCGACACCTTTTTCTACCAAATCGCCCTCGGCACCAAGGCTGCCCCTTTGCAAGAATGGTCGCGCCGCTTTGGGTTGGGACAACTGACCGGGATTGGCCTCAAAGGGGAAGCCGCGGGTCTGGTGCCGGATGCTGAGTGGAAGCAGCGCCACTGGCGCGAGCCCTGGTATGTGGGCGACACGGTCAACATGTCCATCGGCCAGGGATTTATTACCGCTACGCCGCTGCAAATGGCGGTGGTAACGGCGGCAGTGGCCAATGGGGGCTGGCGGGTGCGCCCCTTGCTCTCGCACCAGGTGATCCCGGAAAGCCCTGTGCCGCTGCGCCAAAAGGTAGGTCTTTCCCCTGCCACCCTGGAGATCCTGCAGCAGGGGCTGCGAGATGTCGTGGTTTACGGCACTGGCGGCAACGCCAACCTGGGGCCAGGATTTCCCCCAACGGCTGGTAAAACCGGCACCGCAGAGGATCCGCCGCGGCGATCCCACGCTTGGTATGTTGGCTATGCTCCCTACGACCGGCCCGAATTGGTGGTCGTGGTCTTTCTGGAAAACAGCGGCGGTGGGGGTGGATCACGGGCCTCTCCCATCTTTCGAGAGGTGATGCGGGCCTACTTCCGACCCGAGTCGTGAGCCCTAGCTTTCTGTCGGATCCGAGCCAACTGGGTATATGCAGTCTCTTGTCTCCCAGAAAATTGCGTTAAGATCCCCTAAAACCCCTTGCCCAGCAGGCTTCTGCCCTAACTTAGCTGTAGAATATGTCAGTGATTTGGAGCTCAACTGCCACAATCCTGCCATTCGCGCCAGTGGCGCCTTGGCGCATTGCAGGGCAAGCCCCGCTCCCACACACTGAGAACACTCTGGGCCGTGGCCGCTCTGCAACGCCTGAGCGAATCCGCGATCCAGGGAACGCTCTAACTTTATTGCCTAACTCAAAAGGAGATCAGGATGAACAAGGCAGAACTTGTTGATGCCGTCGCTCATCGCGCCAATGTAACCAAAAAAGAAGCGGAGGCTGTCATTTCCGCCGCACTGGAGATCATTGTCGAAGAGGTCGCATCCCGCGATGAAAACGGTGAACCCAAGGGGAAGGTGACCCTGGTGGGCTTCGGCTCCTTTGAGGCTCGCAAGCGCAAAGAGCGGGAAGGTCGCAACCCGAAAACCAACCAAAAAATGGTGATCCCAGAGAGCATCGTCCCCACTTTTACGGCGGGCAAGTCATTCCGCGAAGCAGTAGCAGGGGGGAAATCTTAATTTCGCCGGGTTGGGACTCGGCTGCTGGGTAGGGCGTGGAGCAGCCTCGACATGGTGGCAATTGGGCTTGGGGAGCAGCAATCGCTGGCTGCTCTCCCCAGGAGATTCTGGATTTTTCGGCCAGCTTGAATCCGCTGGGCCCACCGGAATCGGTCTTGCAAGCTCTGACTCAGGCGCTGTCTGCAGCAGACCCGGTTGTAATCAGCCGCTACCCGGATCCCGACTATCGGGACTTGCGCATCTGTTTGGCCAACCATTGGGCCGTCGATCCTGAGTGGATCTTTGTGGGCAATGGGGCAGCGGAGTTGCTCACCTGGGCAGCCCGGGATGCGCAAGGGCGGGAGGTATGGCTGCCCCAGCCTGCTTTTGGGGATTATGCGCGGGCTCTGCGGGCAGCAGGGGCGACCATCAAGCCGCTGCCTTTTTTCCCCGGCCAGGGATCCGCCGGTTTTACCCTTCTGCAGGAACCCCTTCCGGTGGCAGGCAAGGGAAACCGGGTGCTCTGGCTGAACAACCCTCATAACCCGACGGGCTGGCTGATCCCGCAGCAAGATATCCTGCCTCTCCTGCCCCAGTTCGACCGGGTGGTGGTGGACGAGGCTTTTATGGACTTTTTGCCGGGGGAGCCCACCCTGAGCTTAAACTCCAGCCCGTCGGCAATGCCCCGCAGCCAAACCTTGATCCCCCACCTGGCGGCTCACCCCAACACCATCGTCATCCGTTCCCTCACCAAGTTCTTCACCCTGCCCGGCTTGCGCATTGGCTTTGCGGTGGGGCACCCGGATCACTGGCAGCGCTGGCGACAGTGGCGGGATCCCTGGAGCGTCAACGGATTGGCGGGAGTGGCAGTGGCGGCAGCTTTGGCCGATGAAGACTTTCGCCGGCGCACCTTCGCCTGGCTGCCCGTGGCCCGAGAGCATTTGCTCAGGGGTTTGCAAGCGCTGCCCGGCTGGGATCCCTGGCCTGGTCAAGCCAATTTTGTGTTGGTGCGCTGCCCTGGCTCTGCCACGCAAATTCAGCGGGCGCTGCTGCAGCGGCACCGGATTCTGGTGCGGGATTGCCTGAGTTTTCCCGAGCTGGGAGATCGCTACCTGCGCATTGGCCTGCGCACCCTGCCGGAGCAGGAGCAGTTGTTATCCGCCTGCCGGGAGATCCTGGAGAATAGCTAGGGATTTTTCTGCGGGAGAAATTCTCATGCCCGAAGCTACCGCCTTTTGGCCGGAATGCAACGCCCCTATCGTGCGGGGGGTGGCCCATTACAGCGATCTGGAGTTGCTGCGGGCCTTTCAACGGCAGCCGGAGGTGGCCCGCTACTTCATCAGCCTGTTTTGCCGCTACTGCCAGTGGGTGGACGGGATCCTTGCCGAACATCTGCCGCCCGAGCAGTGGGCTGCCTATCGAGAGCAGGTTTGGTTGCGGCTTTACCCGCGCCTGCAGCGCCTAGATGTCCACAGCCTTGTGGGAGAAGGGGATCCTGTGCTGCGACCCTGGCTGGCGGAGCAAACCCGTGAGCTGATCCAATCCTTGGACGGGATCCCCACCCACCCTCAAGCTTCTCACGGCCTCAACTCCACCAGAGGCGGGGCAAAGTCCTCTCTTTCACCGGCACTGGCCTGTTATTTGACCGCCGGTTTGGATACCCTGCCGGGAGATCTGCGCTTCATTCTGCTGCTGCGGGATCGGTTTGGCTGGTCACCGGTTCGCATTGCCGACCAACTCAAGGCTGACGGATACTACCTTGCTCCAGAAGATGTGGATGCCATCGTTGCCTCTGCCCGCCAGATCTTGCTTCAGAACCTGCCGGCAGATGTGCGTGCCCTCTATCTGGAGGCAAAGCCCTAGAAGACTGCCATAGCCTTATGGCATGGTGATTTATGGCAGGGTATAGAGCGCTGGCAATCCTTGTTCCTAAGGTGGTTTCTCCTGTTAAGCTGTTCCCGGCTGTAACAGTGGATCGGCATTGTTTGCTCTCCGACTTTACATCAAGTTGAGTGTGGGCTGTCTATGAGTCCTTCTCCGCTTCCCCCAGACCCTACCCAACCCCTGTCTCCGGCACAGCAGTCCCATTCACATCCAGTTCCTCAACTTGCTCTTCAGGAGGCGCTGAGCCACCTGCATTTGGATGTGCTGAAAGAACTGGAGCGATTTCGCCTCTGGCAGCGTTTGCAGCGCATGGACTCTGTCCCGCCCCCACGAGCAGGTCAGCTTGGGAATACCAGCTCTGTACAGCGCCCTTCACCTGTGCTCATTCAAGAGGTGGTGGAAGACTTGGAAGAGGAAGAGATGCCGCGGCCTTCCGGGGCCTTTTCGCCCCTCTGGGTCTTGCTGCTGTGGGTGCTTTCCTGCGCGGGGATTGGCTTTGGGGTGCGCTGGCTGATCTGGCCGGAAGAACTGTCCCTGCCCCAAAGTGCTGCCAGCAGGGCGGAAGAAGGGATCCCTGCCCAGGTGGATCTGGCCCAGTTGCCCCTGATCCCACTGGAACCGGTGGAAGGGCAGGTGGGAGAGGAGTTCTATTTCGGTGGCTTGGATCCCGGTCGGTTGTCCCTGGGCTTGGCGGCCACCCCAGACTGGAAGGACTTGCAGGTGGATCCTCTTCAAGGCGTTCCTAACCTGCTGGACAGTCTGCAGACCGACTTGGCCTTGGCTTCCAAGGAACCCTCTCCCCCCAGCTTGCAAACGGTGGAGCAGTTGGCAGCCAGCCTGGAGCGCCCATCCCAACCTTCATCGCCTACTTCTGCGGGATCCCAGAACGTGGTGCCCCTAAGCGACAACAGCGTAGACTCTCTGGGGCCGAACCGCGGCGAGGGAACCTTCTTGGTGCTCACTACCTACTCGGGAGATGAGAGCTTGGCACGTGCTCGAGAAGTTTCTGATGGGGCCTTTGTCAAAGATGTGAATGGCCAGAAGTTTGTGCAGTTGGCAGCATTTGAACAACTGGAATATGCCCGCTATCATGCGGAAACCCTGAAAAATAAGGGCTTTAACGTTACAATTGCTGAGCAGTAGCTTTGAGGACTACAGATCCCGAATCCAAGGGATCCGAGAGAGAGGTAGCCGCTGCCAGATCCCTTCACTTCCTTCTGGATCGAGCAGGCGCCAGGCCAGCAACCCGGTTGCCGAGAGGAAAACCAGGGCCAGCAACAACGCAAGGGCATTCTGTAGGCTTTTCAAAAAGGGCCAGAGGCGGGCTGTGCTCGGCCCCACCTGAGCAGCTCCAGACCGCTGCCGCGCCTGGGCGGGGGGGTTCCCGGAAGCTGGAGAGGAACTCAAGGGACGGGCAGGTGGAGCGAGGGTAGAGGACGTCAACTGGGCGGCAGGAATGGGTGGCCCTGGTAACCGATTCAAAGCCATAACCACAGCCTGAGGGCGCTGCTGCTGACGCATCCACCGGTTCAGCTCTGCCAGAGAGATGGCACAGAGGTTGTTGAGACCCAGACCCTGAATTCGCCCCACCAAAGGCCGGTCGTTGCTGACCAAAACCACCAGCGTTCCCGGCTGCTGCTGGGCCAGGGCATAGGCGCATTCGGCAATCGCTTCTTCCAAGCGTACCCTCATGGACTGATCGCCGGCACCGGCGCCACCCACCAAGGCACGGGCTTCTGAGACGGCAAACCCCAGGCTGGGCCAGTGGCGCAAAAACTCGCGGGCTGTCGACTCTTCCTGGGGATCAATGGCCTGCCGGGTCAGGCGTTCCAACTCGGCCATCACTGCCTGTGGCAGCACACACACCCCAAATCGAGCCCACTCTTGCCATAGAGCCAGACGACCGGCCAGGATCACCGGGCTATCGAAGACGAGGAGAGGCGGGATCTCGGCCATAGAACATGCCAGCGCTGGACTTAACCTCAATTGTGTAGCTTCCCCGAAGACTTGGGTAGCAGGGATCCCTCTGCCAGGCAGAGGCGGATGGCCAGCGGGTAGAGGCGGTGCTCCTGGGCCTGGATGCGCCGGTAAAGGGATTCCACGGTATCTTCGGGCAGAACCGGCACGGCTGCTTGGGCCACGATGGGGCCACTGTCCATTTCCAGGGTGACCCGATGAACGGTGCAGCCGGCGATTTTCACACCGCACTTCAGGGCTTGTTCGACGGCACGCAGGCCCTTGAAGCTGGGCAGCAGGCTGGGATGCAGGTTCAAGACGCGATCCGGGTAGGCAGACAACAACACCTGGGTAACCAGGCGCATCCACCCGGCCATGATCACCCATTCCACGTGATGCTGCCAGAGCACTTGGAGGATAGCTGCATCCAGGTCTTCGCGACAGGGGTAGTCTCGGTGGTCGAGCAAGACGCAAGGGATCCCTCGCTTTTGGGCCCGCTGCCGCACATAAGCTTTGGGATTGTTGGTGATGACCACAGCAATCTGGGCCTGCAGTTCCCCAGCCTCAATGGCTTGGGCAATAGCTTCGAAATTGCTGCCATTGCCGGAAGCCAAAATGCCGAGGATCCCCGGTTGAGAGGGCACTGGGATCCCGTCGGGATCCGGCCAGAGTAAGCTGGGTAGGTTCATGAGCGCTTGGCGGGAAAGTCTGCAGCCCCGCTATTATGAACTATCCCACCGCAAGGGCGATCCCCAGGAGCAAGAGCAAGATGACCCCTGAGCAGGAAAGCTTGTCGATTCAAACCGCAGCCAGCCTGTCCCAAGGTTTGGAAGCTTTGAACCGAGTTGTTCAGAATCACGAGGTGTTGATTGCCGAAATTCGAGAAGGTCAAGCAATGCTGGGCCAGTATTTTCGAGAAGCCCTAGACCGCTTTGACGAGCGCACCCGCGCCATTGAGCGTAGACCCAGCCGATCCCAACAATTGAGGCCGGATCTTATGGACTCCGTCCCACTGTGGCGAGCGGCCACCTGATCTAGAGTGGGAAAGCATGGGCAGTGGGTGTGAGAGCATGGCTCCTTTGCAACGACGACGCCGGCGGTTTTGGATCTGGAGCATGGTAGTCATCCTGTCCGGGTTTATGGGATCCCTGCTGGCGGGATCGGCCCAGAACCTGGGGGCACAAGCGCAGCAGAGCCTGACTCAAGCCCAACTGGAGCAGGCTCAATATGTGCGCAGTTGTGGCAGTTGCCATGTGGCGTTGCCCGCCCAAGTGTTGCCCACCGAAACCTGGCGACGGCTGCTGCAGGATCCCAACCACTATGGCCAGCAGATCCAGCCCCTGAGCGGTGTGGCTTTACAACTGGCCTGGGGCTATTTGCGGCCCAACTCCCGGCCCCTGCGACAAGGGGAACAGGTGCCCTATCGCTTGGCAGATTCCCGCTATTTCCGCGCTTTGCATCTGCAAGTGGAGTTTCCCACTCCTGTGCGGGTGAGCGGCTGTGTGGATTGCCACCCCAGGGCCAATGGGGGAGACTTTGCCAGTCTCTCTCCAGAATGGCAATCTTGAGGAGCGCAACTGAGGCGATGCAGGTGGATCTGGCCACCATTCTGGCAGGCTATGCCCAAGGCTACTTTCTGATGGCCGACGAAGAGACGGGATCCCTGGCTTGGTACGGCACCGACCAGCACGCGGTGATCCCCCTCGATGAGCGATTTCACTGCCCCCGTTCGTTGCGGCCCTTGGTGCGCAGCGGTCGCTTTCAGGTGCGGCTGAACTGCGCTTTTGAGCAGGTGGTAGAGGGCTGTGCCGCTCGTCCCCAAACCTGGATCAGCCCTGAGCTGAAGCAGATTTACGCAGCTCTGCACCGGTCTGGCTTTGCCCACAGCTTTGAAACCTGGCAGGGAGAGACCTTGGCAGGCGGGATCCTGGGTATTGCCCTTGGGGCGGCATTTATCGGCGAGTCCATGTTCTACCGCATTCCCAACGGCTCGAAGGTGGCCTTGGTGAAGTTGGTGGAGCACTTACGGGAGCGGGGCTTTCGCCTATTCGACGCTCAGTTGATGAACCCGCACCTGGCCCGTTTTGGTGCCTTTCTCATGGAGGGACAAGAATACCTGAAGCTGCTGCAGCAATGCCTGGGGATCCCTTGTCGGTTCGATTAGACCTGTGATGCTCAAAGCGACAGGCTTCCCAATAGCTGCTGTTAGATCATTGCAGCGGCTCTTGGTGGGAAACTTGGTGGAAAATGAGGGAGGACTCCACTCTGCTGCTGTGAGCGAATACATCCCGTGGTGGGCCAGCACATGGGATCCGCTCTGTTCCCGTCAGTGGCAGATGAGACTGGCTCGCAAACACCGTTCGTTGCCGTCTGTGCTCTTCTGCGCTCAGAACGAAGAACTATTATGCTCAGACCAAAGAACCATTAGATTAGATGGGCATTGTTATAAGGTGAGAGGAGTTCTCTACTGTTGTTGAGATTGTCATGAGCCAAAAGCTTCTGTTTGTCTGTCTGGGTAACATCTGTCGCTCTCCCACTGCTGAGGGCATCACCAATCACCTTTTGCGCAGCAGCGGCCATAAGGAAGCAATTATCTGCGACTCAGCAGGTACGGCAGCCTATCACATCGGCAGCCCCCCAGATAGGCGCATGCAACAAGCAGCCCGATGCTATGGCCTAGAGCTACAAGGCAAGGCCCGCCAGATTCGACCTGCCGACCTGCGCGAGTTTGACCTGATCCTGGCTATGGATCGACAAAATTACCGCGACATTCTCAGCTTGGATCCCCAGGGAAAATATGCCGAGAAAGTGCGCCTGATGTGCAGCTATTGCCGCTCCCATTCTGACGAAGAAGTTCCGGATCCCTACTACGGGGGTGAGGCTGGATTCCATTACGTGATCGAGCTGCTCTGGGATGCCTGTAGCGGCTTGCTGGAA
>NZ_JANSIL010000091.1:0-16097 GCF_047462015.1 Synechococcus sp. R5-13
ACTGCGCAAGGAGCCATCCATGCGTAGCGTGGTAGGAATCTCCGGCCTTCAGGCCGGGGAGGATGTCAAGGTATTCTGTAGAGTACGCCAAGGCTGGCTCTTGCTACGGCCCCTAGATGTTGCCTTGTGTAACAGCAAGGGCATAATCTTTTGTCCTGCCTAGAGGTCTGCTGTACAACGAAGAGCGAGATACAGCTTTTCTCGACGTTGTGGGAGGTCTGTGGAGTTATCTGTGGAGTTAATAGAATCCCGGCCCCCTACACGTCTGTACTGGCTTCGGGAGGCGTCGTTGGAAAAAGCTGTGAACCCCATTGCTAGCAACAGCCGGTTAGTTCCACTTTTGGGAATCGTCATGGAAAGTCGTGGTTACAAAAAGTCCTCACAGAAGAGCTTTGAGTTGATGCGGCATTTCGCAGAAACCTACGCCAAACGCTCCGAGACCTTTTTCTGCTCGGATCCATCAATTACGACGGCGGTGATCGAAGGCTTGGCTCTGCACAAAGAGCAATTGGGCGCCCCGCTGTGTCCCTGTCGTTTTTATGAAGACAAAGAGGCAGAAGCAAAAGCAGGCTATTGGAATTGCCCCTGTGTACCCATGCGGGAGCGAAAGGAATGTCACTGTATGCTGTTCTTAACGCCGGATAACCCCTTTGCCGGCAAGAGCCAAACCCTAGAGGAGGTGCCCCTGGAATACCAAACTACCAAATGACAGCGCCCGGCAGGGACAAAGGCAGGCTTTGGAAGGGTGACAGGGCTCGGTATAATCGAAAAGCCGTTGGGCAATGGTTATTTGCACGAGGAGGAAACGCTTTTATGACTCCCTCACTTGCTAACTTCCTTTGGAGCTTGGTGGCTGGTGCAGTTGTGCTGGGGGCTCTCTTTGGCGCCATCATCTTTGTCAGCCAAAGGGATAAAGTGCGTCGTCGCTGAGATCCCCGCTCGTTGGCACTTGCCCGCCAATGCTTCCCTTTTCCCTGTACTGCTATCGCTGGGTGGGGAGAGACTGGGGTGGCAAGATGTGGCTGCGGTACGCAATCGCTGGAGGGCTTCGCCCCTGTTGTCGAGGATCCAGCTGGGTTGGGTGACCAACAGATTGAGATCTAAGGTGCTTGAAGCCGTTGTTGCAAACGATCACACCTTATGAAAGGCCTCCGGCCCGCTGACGCGAACGAAGACTATCCAGCGATACCCCAGGGATCCCTTGCCAGCGTTGACCCACCCCTTGTATTACTGGCGGCAAAAAAACCGCTACTACCACGAGGATCTGGAGCGGCTGCATCGCTTTTTTGTCCCTGCCGGTTTGCGCATCTTGGAGATTGGTTCCGGCACGGGATCCCTGCTCAATGCCTTGCAGCCCAGCTTCGGGGTGGGGATCGACCGGGATGCGGACATTGTTGCCCAAGCTCAGGCAGAGTTTCCCCATCTCCATTTCCGGGTGCAAGATGCCCACACGCTGGACAAAGGGGATCCCGTCTTGGCGGAGCCTTTTGATGTGATCTTGCTCGTCAATACCCTGGGCTACCTGGCCGACATCCAGCAGGTTCTCCAGCAGTTGCGCCGCTTCTGTACCCCACGCACCCGCCTGATCCTCTCCCACCACAACCCGCTCTGGGAGCCGATTCTGGGCTTGGCAACCGCTCTGAAGCAACGGATGCCTCTGCCGGCAGCCAACTGGTTATCGGCAGCCGATGTGGCCAATCTGCTGCACCTGGCGGGATACGAGGTCATTCAGCAGGGCAAACGGCTGTTGTTGCCGCGGCGGATCCCACTCCTTTCCACCGTGATCAACCGGGTGATCGCCCCCCTGCCTGGGATCAACGCCCTCTGCCTGACGGAATATACGATCGCTCGCCTGCAACCCGACCCGGCTTGGGATCCCCCCCCTGAGCAGCAGCCTTCCTGCACCGTGGTGATTCCGGCTCGGAATGAAGCGGGCAACATCCGCCGCTGCGTGGAACATTTGCCCGAGATGGGATCCCGCACCGAGATCATTTTTGTGGAGGGGCATTCCAGCGACGGGACTTGGGCCGAGATCCAGCGGGTACAGGCGGAATACCAAGGGATCCGCAATATCCGGGCTCTGCGGCAGGAGGGCAAGGGCAAGGGGGATGCGGTGCGCAAGGGGCTGGCTGCCGCTACAGGGGATGTGTTGATCATCCTCGATGCCGATTTGACGGTACAGGCAGAGGACATGCCCAAGTTTTTCCGGGCTGTGGCTTCTGGGCGGTGCGACTTTGCCAATGGCTGTCGCCTTATCTATCCCCTGAAACCAGAGGCAATGCCTCGGCTAAACCAATGGGCCAATCGTTTTTTTGCCGCTCTCCTCTCCTACATTCTCGGCATCCGCATCAAAGATTCCCTCTGTGGCACCAAGGCCCTGTGGCGGGAGGATTACCAGCAGATTGCCAAGCTGTGCCAAGAGTGGGGGGATTTCGACCCGTTTGGAGATTTTGACCTGTTGCTGGGATCCGCCAAGCGCACCCTGAAGATCCTGGATATCCCCGTGCGCTATTTCCCCAGAACCTATGGTCGCTCCAACATTCACCATGTGCGAGAGGGGCTGCGGCTGCTGCAGATCTGTGGCTTTGCCCTCAAGCGCTTTAAGGGATACTGAAGTTTGCTCTGACCCAAAGGTGCCGGTCTGTACTTCTGTCGAGGCAGGGCCAGTCTCTGCAAGTACTTCTCCACCGTTGGGATTCCCGCCTAGGCACCCAGGACTCGTTACAATAATTAGTCAATCGGATCACTGTAATGTGTGGATCGGCCCCCATGGGGAGTGCCACGGGAATGAGCAATGGGAGAATCCGTATTGAGCAGGCTGGGCCAATGGATCTCGAATACCCCCCTGCGCTCCCTCGACCAAGCTTATGAGGCTGCCCTGCGCATTAAAGCCATTGAGGATCAATACTTCCAGGGAGGATCCATCGGCAGCAACGGGCAACATGGCCAGAATGTCAGCCGCTACTTTCAAATTCAACTGCGCCGGCAACTGCGCCAGATCGATCTGCGTTTGGCAGAGTTCAGAGCCAGCAGCGCCTTTTCTCGCCTGCCGGATCCCGAGCAAAATGGCAGCGGCCCTACTTCTGCCCAAGATAAAGCTCAACAACTCCATGCCGCTGAGGCCAATGTTTCTGAAAGCAGCAGCGAAAACTCCGAGAATGGTTGCCAAAGACGAGATCTTTCCATCTTGGAGAAACTGCAGTTTATCGATCAGGTGACTTCTCGATACAAACGCCCGACCAGAAAATCCCAGCCCATCTCTGCTTCAATTTCCACTTCACCTGAGCCTCTCGAACGGCCAGAACAACCTACCTCAACCCAACCCAGTTCTCCTGATGTCTCTGTCAAGGCAGGCTCCGGCAATGGCGCTGCCCCGGTCGCTTCCAAAGCTGCGATTCTGCCCCGTTCTATTCTGCGCACAGCCAGCCAAATCCGCCGTGAGCTGAGTTCCCAGGCCGAAGAGGAACTGATCCAGGAGTATCGCGAGGCTCGCACTCGCACACTGGTATCGATTCGTTTTCTGTTGTTGTTGGCCATTTTGCCTCTGCTCACCCAGATCCTCTCGAAAAACTTTCTGTTTGGGCCATTGGTAGATCACTTGCAACAACGGGAGCCTGCCATTGTGGCTCTGAGCCACGAATTCCAAGAAAAAGCCCTGTCAGAGTTCGAGTTTTTCAAGGAAAGAATAGAATTTGAGCGAGCTTTGCACCATCAACCCCCAGAGTGGGATCTGGAATCAGAAGAGCAACTGTCCATGAAGGCAGAGGAACTGCTGAAAAAATATAGCCGTAGGAACTCGGAAGGATTGAAGAATATCCTTGCTGATTTGCTTTCGCTGCTGGTGTTTGGCTGGCTTATCTTTATTGGGCGTGAGGAAATCGAAGTCCTCAAGTCTTTTTTGGATCGTCTGATCTACGGTCTCAGCGATAGTGCCAAGGCTTTCATTATTATTCTCTTTACCGATGTGTTTGTCGGTTATCACTCTCCCCACGGTTGGGAGGTGCTGCTGGGTAATTTGGCTGCCCATTTGGGGGTACCGGAGAACCGCGATTTTATCTACGGCTTTATTGCTACTTTTCCGGTTTTCCTAGATACGCTTTTTAAGTATTGGATCTTCCGCTATTTAAACCGTGTATCGCCGTCTTCGGTGGCCACCTATCGGGCTATGAACGATTAAGGGTTCGCAGTTGCATTTCAAACTGGGTTGAGACGCTTCCCAAGCGCTCCTTGCCGCTGCCGTAACCATCCACAACCTCTCTCAGAGGAAGAAAGAAGTTGGGGATCGACCTGACGAATCGTTTGATTGCCATTTGAAGCAACCGTAATTCGAGTTTCCTGAGTTAGCTGGGCGGGCGCAAGGATTGTCGATGGCAGAACCCACAGACAAACCAACGCTCCAATTCGGCGGCAGGGGTAGGACAGCGGCAGGCGGGGCAGGGGAACAGGTTTTGCTGGGTTTGTTGTTGTTTCACTACCCTGGCCCAGCGCTCGAAAGCCACTTTCGGGTCGGAGGTGGGCTGTTTTGGATTGGGGCTGCGACAGGATCCAGGGCGTTGTCCATCTTGGTCTGCTAGGCGGGGAGCGCCATAAAACTTGCTGGTCAGCTCCGCATCAGGATGGGGGGTGGCTTGGCTGGATCCCTCGTGCCAGGCACCAGGGCTGAAGCGGATATCGCTGAGGGGAGGTTGGATGCGGCTGTTGAGTTTCTTGAGAATGAGCTGACGTTGCAAGGTTAAGTTTTGTGCCCAGGCCGGGGTAGAGGTGGCCACCTGCAGCACCTGTCGGCGCAGGCTGAGAGGATAGGTTTGGGCGGCTACGGCCTCTCCGACGAGTTCGGGCCAGAGCTGCCGCAGGGTTTGCATTTGCTTCAGTTCAGCCCAACGGGGATGGCTGCCAAAGCTTCCCAGTACCTCATCTAACCGCTGCAACATGGTGTCGATAGGGTGTCAATGGCAGGCAATAGCTTAGGAAACACCATTTTGGTCTTCCGGCGATTGTGCTGCTTCTTTGAGGGCAGAGTGAATGGAGTCGGCATCGGGCAAAGGAGGGGATCCACCATTTTGACTGAGGGGGGCAAATCCCTCTAGGCTGCGGATATGAATATCTTGTTGCGGGAAGGGGATGCGGATCCCACGTCGCCGAAACTCAGCCTCGATTAGGAAGTTTAGCTCGCTGATCAAGACAAACTGATCTTGAGGACGGTTGATCCACACCAGCAGCTCAAAGTTAAGTGCAGAAGGGCCAAAGGACTTGAGCCAGACTTGGGGGGCAGGGCTGCTCAACACCCGAGCATTTTCTTTGGCTGCGCTGAGCAGAGCTTCGGTGACCAGGGCCGTATCGGAGCCGTAGGCCACGCCGACCGGAATGTGGATGCGACAGCGGGGATCCCGGTAGCTCCAGTTCACCACCTTTGATTCGGTAAAGCGGGAGTTGGGCACGATCACAAAGATGCGATCCAGGGTGCGCAAGACGGTAGCCCGTGGCCCAATGCGCTCCACTGTGCCGAGCAGGTTGTCCACTTCCACCAGATCCCCGATTTGGATGGGGCGCTCCAGCAAAATGGCAATGTAGCTGATGTAGTTGTTGGAGAGGTTTTGCAAACCAAAGCCGATCCCCAAACCCACCGCCCCGGCAATAACCGCCAAGGAGCCCAGATTAAGGCCGCTGAAGGGCAAGACCAGAAGGATGCCGAACAGGGTCAGGATGTACTTGAAGATGGCCGCCGAAGACTCTTGGGTGCCCAGATCCAGCCCCAGGCGTGCCAAAAAGCGCTGCTTGAAGCCAACACTGACGTAGTGGGCGCCAGTGAAAACCAAGATAGAAAGGAGGAGGAAGACCAGCAAGCTGGCAATCGAAACGCTGGAGTTGGGCAGAGGCTGGGTGAGAACGCCCAGAGCCGTGGCGACCACACGACCCAGGCCCAGGTAAAAGGAGCGCTGAAACGGTCGTAGGGCAGGGATGAAGCTGATACCGCGATCCAGCGAGATGCCGGCGATGAGGATCACCCCCACGCCCCGCAGCAGCATCCCACCCACATCAATCCAGGTGCCCCAGGTCTCTCCGGCCTTAAGCTCCAACCAGCGTTGCAGACGGGTTAAGCTGCGGTCGAACAGCCGCCAGAGAAAGAACCCCACCACCAGGGTGGCGATCCCTGCCAAAAGGGTCAGAACCAGCACGCGCGGATCCTGGGCCCGCTGCAGAGCCAGCAGATCTTCGCGGTAATCGGCAATCGCTTGCTCCAACCGCCGCGCCCAACTGTTAGCCACCAGACGCACGTCATTCAGGTTCACCTGACCCGGTGCCACCCTGCGCTCCGCGGCAGCATCGGCATAGGTGACGGTGAACAAATACCGTTGGGTGGCCTCAAAGCGGCCTCTTTCCCCCAGGCGTAAGATGTATTGCCCATTGGTATCCTGGGCCACCCGTACCTCTGGCTCCGGCAACTGGCCTTCTTCGAGAAAGCGCTCGATGATCGCCCGAACGTTGTCGGCCCGCACATCGCTGGGGTAGTCTGCCGTCTGCAGGCGGAACACCGGTATGTTCCCGACCAGCACTTCTGTGCCCTCTTGGCCGGTCAAAGGGATCCCGACTGGGCTGGGGGCTGGGGCAGGGGATCCCTCAGGAGTTGGCGCTTCAGCCGGTGTGGGTCGGGGATCGGCCAGGAAAAAGTTGGGATCCCGAAATTCAAGGGCTTGAGCCAAGGGGATCCCTGAGGAGGCAGAGGCGACGGCAGGGGTAAGCCAGAGACCTATCCCCACCGTCAGCCCAATCAAGAGAACTGCTCGCCGAAATGGGACGGAGTCCTGCATGGCCGGTTTGGTACGAACGCCTATCGATCAATTGGGGATCCCTGGTGCTGCCCCGCAAGCTCATGGTGGCACAAGCCGACCTCAATTTTGGCCGATCTGAGCAAGGATTTTAGGTGCCCTGAGAATGGCCCAGAAGGCGTTGACGCAGCTTTTTGATTCTATCTCGCAGCTCGGCGGCTTCCTCAAATTCTAGGTTTTTGGCGGCCTCTTTCATCTTCAGTTCCAGTTGGCCGATCAGCTCCGGAATCTCGGAGAGAGGGATCTCTTGCGCAGCTTGAAAGGCTTTTTCCAAATCTGGGTCGTTAAGTTTGCGGGAGATGGCCAAAAAAGACAAGATGGCATTGCTGTTTTTCTTGACGATGGGCTTGGGCGTGATGTTGTGTTGGCGGTTGTATTGCAATTGAATTTCGCGGCGACGCTGGGTTTCGGCAATGGCCCGGGCCATGCTGCTGGTCATGGTGTCGGCGTACATCACCACCGTTCCACGGACATTCCGCGCTGCCCGCCCGATCATCTGAATCAGGGAGCGCTCTGCTCGCAAAAACCCTTCTTTGTCGGCATCCAAAATGGCCACCAAAGAAACTTCTGGCAAGTCCAACCCTTCCCGCAGCAAGTTGACCCCCACCAACACGTCAAAGGCCCCTTCTCGAAAATCTTGTAAGATTTCAATTCGCTCAATCGAGGTGATCTCGGAATGCAAATAGCGAACTCGGATCCCTCGCTCCTGGAGATATTCTGTGAGATCTTCTGCCATCCGTTTGGTGAGGGTGGTCACGATCACCCGTTCGGCAGGCCCCTGCTGAGAGCGCTCCAATCGCAAATAAATTTCTCCCAGCAAATCGTCCACTTGCCCAGCCGTAGGGCGCACATGCACCTCGGGATCCACCACCCCAGTGGGCCGAATCACCTGTTCGATAACCCGACCGCTGCCGGGCACATAGAACTTCAGGGTCTTGCCATCTTCCACCAGGGTTTCAAATTGGGCCTCGCTCTGCTCTAGTTCCCAGTTGCCGGGAGTAGCCGAAACAAAGATGCACTGATGAACTTTGGCCCAAAACTCTTCGGCTTTGAGGGGGCGATTGTCGAGGGCGCTGGGCAGGCGAAAACCGTGATCCACCAGCACCTGCTTGCGGGCACGGTCGCCATTGTACATGCCGCGAATTTGGGGCACGGTCACGTGGGATTCATCCACCACCAGCAGCCAATCGTTGGCCTTGAAATAATCCACCAAGCAGGCGGGGGGCTCTCCTGCTTTGCGTCCCGTTAAATGTCTGGAGTAGTTTTCGATCCCGTTGCAATAGCCCACCTCTCGCAGCATTTCTAGGTCGTAGCGGGTGCGCTGTTCCAGCCGTTGGGCTTCCAGGAGCTTGCCTTCTTTGCGAAAGAGGGCCAGTTGCTCTTCCAGTTCTTGCTCGATGTTGAGGATCGCCCGCTCCAATTGTGCTTCCGGCGTTACAAAGTGCCGAGCAGGATAAACTCTGAGGGCGCTGAGGCTGTTCAAAATCTCGCCTGTAACCGGGTCGATTAAGCGAATGGCCTCGATCTCATCGCCAAAAAATTCGATGCGAATGACCCGATCCTCATAGGCCGGCACAATTTCCAGCACATCCCCTTTGAGGCGAAATCGCCCCCGCACCAGCTCCAGGTCATTGCGCTCGTACTGGATGCTGGCCAGAGCCCGCAAGACATCCCGTTGGTTGATCTCCTGGCCGACTTTGAAGGGGATGGAAGCCTTCAGGTATTCTTCTGGCATGCCCAGACCATAGATGCAGCTCACCGAGGCCACCACAATCACATCCCGCCGTTCAAACAAGGAGCGGGTAGCCGAGTGCCGCAGCATATCGATTTCATCGTTGATAGAGGAAGATTTGGCGATGTAAGTATCGGTGCTGGGAACATAGGCTTCCGGTTGATAGTAGTCGTAATAGCTGATGAAGTATTCAACGGCATTGTGAGGAAAAAGCTCCCGCAGCTCATTGCACAGTTGTGCTGCCAAAGTCTTATTGTGGGCCATCACTAAGGTGGGCCTGCCCACCTGCTGAATGGTATGGGCGATGGTAAACGTTTTGCCGGTTCCGGTTGCTCCCAGCAAGGTTTGGAAACGATGGCCTTCTGAAATTGACTTCACCAAACCGGCAATTGCCTTAGGTTGATCTCCGGTGGGTTGATAGGGAGAAACCAGTTGAAACTCTGACATGGGTTTGACTTTCGGATGGGCCTAGATAGCTGCCGGGCTGGTCAAGGCAGGGCTGATCTGCACGTTGGTTTGGAATGGTGGTGCGGATCACAAAGGCTTGTGGGGTGCCTCTAAGCTTGACCGCCTGCTCAGCGGTGGGCTCCAGCTTGCGCACCAGGATGAGCCTCTGTTCCATGGTAAGGTTTTATCATGCAGGACTGAGGGCAGCTCTTCTTCCTGGGCCTGTTCATGCCAGTGATGTGAAGCATTAGGGCCTGGGTACACGCGCTAAGTCTCCCTCGGTGAAGAGATGAGATATGGGACGACGGCAACTCTTGCGCGGGATCCTAATCGGGTTGGGTCTTCTGGCCGCCATGGTGGTGTGGGTTGTCGTATGGCTGCTCACCCGCAGTCCGGTGGCTTTGTTGCTGGCCCACCCGGAGCTGCCGCCAATTGTGGGTTTGGCCCCTCGCTCCGCACAAGCGCTGCTGGTGTTGGCTGTTCCCCTGGACGAGGTGCAAGCGTTTTGGCAAGCGGCAACTCCTGCCCCCCAGCGACGCGCTGCCCGTCAGCAGTGGCAAAAGTTTTTCTCCCCTGAAGGCCCGGGCTGGCTGGGATCCTTGCTGGCCGGGGGATCCCTTGATTTTGAGCGGGAGGTGCGGCCCTGGCTGGGGAGGAGCACCCTCTTGGCCAGTTTGCCGGAGTGGGGCACCTTGGTTGCCCTAGAAACGCGGGATGCGGCAGTCTCTCAATTTGAGCTGAACCTGTTGTGGGAACGGCAGAGCTTGGCCGGGAGGCCGGTGCAGGTAGACACTTACAAGGGCATTCAGGTGGTGTCTAGCCCGATTCCGGGCCTGCAGGGGTTCTCGGCAGCCGTTTTCGGCGAGCAATACGTGTTGTTGGCGGAGCAGTCTGCTGCCATTCGGGCTGCAATCGATGCTTGGCAGTTGCCGCAGTTGTCTCTGGTGGCTCAGCCTCTGTTTCAGCAGGTCATCCAGCCCTTGCGGGAGGCGCATGTGGGTTGGGCCTTCTGGCAAAATCCAGAGGCGGTTTCTTCAGATGGGCTGACGTTGCAGGCGGTAGGGCTGGGGTTGGGGGTAAACTTCCGCGGCTTGGTGGCCGAAAGTGCTGCCCTCTGGCATGCGCCCGCTGGCTTCTCCTTGCCGGCGGCAGAAGCCTTTCGCCCGCAGATCCTTCAACATCTGCCGGATAAAACCTTGGCGCTGATTTCCGGAGAGAATCTGGCCTCAGTTTGGCAGAGCCTGGGGCAGATCCAGCCCCTAAATCTCCTGGGATTGCGGGTGGATCCCGGCCAGTGGCTGCAGCGCTTGCAATCTCAGGTGGCGCTGGACTGGCAGCGTCTGTTGCCGGAACGGGGAGAGTTTGCCTTTGCCCTTTTGCCCGGCGACGGGGATCCGGCCTGGCTGTGGGTCGGCAAGATGCCGGATGAGTCGGTCGCGACAGCGGGACGGAGTCCTTATTTTGATCTGGATGAGCGGGCGCGCGCCCAAGGCTGGCAGGTGGTCTCTCTGGCGACGAAGCGCGGCACCGCCACTGCCTGGGCCCAACCGACCACTCCTGCGGGGGAGACGGAGTCCTTGCCGTCAGAACCCCCGCCGGTCGCGACAGCGGGACGGAGTCCTCACCGCTCCACCCATCGACCGGAGATCCCTGTGTTGGCAGGCGAGCCGCTGGAAGTCAGTGGGAAAGGAGGATCCGCGTCATTGCAGGCGGCAGAGGCTCTCCCCCAAACGCTGCCAGGGATCCCGCTGCCGGCACAGGTGTATCATGCCGATCGCAAAGGCTATTCCTACCTGGCCTCTTCTTTGGGGGCTCTGGAGACGGCCCTCGCGGATCCCCCCTTGAGTGCAAATCGCGCCTGGCGCAAGTTGGTGGCTTCCCTGCCCCACCGCAATTTGGGCTATGGCTATGGATCCCTGGGGTTGCTCTTGGAAAGCGAGCTGCCCGACCCGGTCGCGTCAGCGGCGCGGAGCGCTAAGGGATCCCGCTGGTCATCCACGCGCTTTGCCTTCGCCACCACAGCCCTAGCGGTTTCTGAAGCTCCCTACCCCGATCGGGGCTGCCAGATTACCCAAATGGGCAAGCTGTTTTGGGAGTGGCATTGAGGGAGGGTCAGACTATCCAGGGATCCCGGCAGTTGGCGTGGATGTATTTGGCCAGGTAGACCTGGTTGCCTGTTTCATTCCACTCCACAAAGTCGAAGATTTGGGTGAGCAGCAGCATTCCTCGGCCCGACTCTTCGGTTTCCAAGATGTTATGTTGGCATCGGTGGAGCTTCTCTTGGGGACAAAAGCCGGGCCCTTGATCTCGCACCAGCCATTGGTAAAAGGGCTCCGAGCTGGCGTACTCGATGATCACCTTCTTGTTGGGGTCGAGGCCGTTGCCGTGGCGGACGGCATTGATGATTGCTTCCTGTAGGCCCAAACGTATTTCCGCTCTCCAGGCAGGAGGGACTTTTGAGATCAAGAGATCGAGGACAGGCTGAGTGTAGAGGGTGGAGGGAAAGCTGATAACGCTCCAGGAGCAGTGGGCGGGTTTGAGGGAAAGGGCAATCACGGAGGCAGTCTTCCCTGGGGCACGGCACTCTGACCCCATTCTAGCAATCCCATCGGGGTCAACCCCAGCAGAGGTGCGGCAGGAGCTCGGCAAGGGGACTTTTGCCGTACCATCTTGAGTGGTAAGTCTCTTCGCGGTTTTATGGCGATCAAGGTTGGAAATAAGGTCAAAGTTCGCTCTGTCCAGGATCGCGGACAAGAAAACCTCAGCGCTCTGGTGGGCAAAGAGGCTGTGGTGCTGGCACGGCGTGTGGTCGATGGCAGCGGTGTCGGCTACATTCTGGAGTTTCCCGATCGCTCTCGACATTGGTTTTTCGAGAGCGAACTGGAGGTGCTCTAAGCCCCTGTCTGTGTTCTGTTGTCTAGAGGGTCGGTTGGTGGCTTCTCCTCCTCATTTGACTCGCCGTTTGCTGGCCCGCCAGATGGCCGCGCAGGTGGATGGCCTGACCGTGGAAATGGCTGCTGCTGCTCTGGAGGCTATGCTGGACAGCATTAGCCAATGCCTGGCCCAGGGGGGATCCGTGCGGCTGGCTCGCTTTGGCACGTTCTCGCTGCGCCATCGTCCCGCCCGGCAAACCTATCATCCGCGCACCAAGGCCCCTGTTCACATCCCGGCTGCCGATGTGCCTCATTTTGTTCCCAGCCCTGAGCTGGGGCGTCCAGCTGGGGTTCGGGTGTCCAAGTCTGAGTCCGCGGGATCCGTGTAGGGTAGCTGCAGAATGACCGTCCTGCTGTGGTTTCGCACCGACTTGCGCCTGCTGGATCACCAGCCGCTGACGCGGGCCTGCCAACAGGGATCCCCTTTGATCCCCTTGTATTGCTTGGATCCCCGCCAGTTTGGCCAGGCTTCCTTTGTACTCCGCCCCAGAACCGGCCCTTTCCGCGGTCAGTTTTTGCTGGAGAGTTTGGCGGATTTGCGGCAGCAGTTGCGGTCGCGCGGCTCGGATTTGGTGATCCGCCAGGGACAGCCGGAACACGTGATCCCCACCTTGGCACAGGAGTGGGGGGTCGAGGCGGTCTATGCCCATGAAGAGGTGGGCACCGAGGAGAAGGAGGTGGCGGCTGCTGTTGAGCGGGCTTTGCGGTCTCTGGGGATCCGGCTGCAGGTTGATTGGGGCCATACCCTCTATCACCCTGAGGATCTCCCCTTTTGTCTCTCGCAACTGCCGGAGCTGTTCACCCGCTTTCGAAAGCAAGTCGAGGGGAGCACCCCCATCCGGGATCCCTTGCCCATTCCCGCGATCCCCCCCCTGCCATCGGGTTTGGATCCCGGCCCTCTGCCTACTTTGGCCTCGCTGGGGCTATCCCCACCTGCCGGGGATCCACGGGCTCGCTTCACCTACACCGGCGGGAGCACCGCTGCCCATGCCCGCCTGCAAACCTACTTTTGGGATCGGGATCGGCTGCGCCTCTATAAAGAAACCCGCAACGGCATGTTGGATCCCGACGATAGCTCCCGGCTTTCTGCTTGGTTGGCGCTGGGCTGCATCTCCCCTCGCACCGTCTATGCCGAGGTCAAGCGTTACGAGCAGGAGCGGGTGCGCAATGAGTCCACCTACTGGCTGGTGTTCGAGCTGCTGTGGCGGGATTATTTTCGCTTTATCTTGGCCAAGCACGGCGCCAAACTGTTCCGTCCTTCTGGGATCCAAGGGATCCCCATCCCTTGGCAACAGGATTGGCCGCGCTTCCAGGCTTGGTGTCGGGGTGAGACGGGCTACCCCTTGGTGGATGCCAACATGCGGGAGCTGGCGGCTACCGGATTTATGTCCAACCGGGGACGGCAGAATGTGGCCAGCTTTTTGACCAAGAACCTGGGCATCGACTGGCGCATGGGCGCTGAGTGGTTTGAGTCGCTGCTCATCGACTACGACGTGGCCAGCAACTACGGCAATTGGAACTACACCGCCGGCGTAGGGAACGATGCCCGCGGCTTCCGCTACTTCCACATCCCCAAACAATCTCGCGAGTACGATCCCAAAGGAGACTATCTGCGCCACTGGTTGCCGGAATTGGCCGGGATCCCGGGGGATAAAATCCACGAGCCCTATCGCCTCACTGCTGCCGAGCAGAAGCAATTTGGAGTCCGATTGGGGGTGGACTACCCTCGCCCACTGGTGGATTTGGAGAAGTCTCTCGCGGCCAACCGACGGGTTTACGAAGCTGCCCTGACCTGCCGATAGGCATTGCCTTGTCTGGGGCTTCTTCCCGAGAGGGGGCTGAGGGGATTTTCTGAGGCGCAGTTCCGGCCCAAGAGTGCTATTCTAGTTAAGCGCTGTCCTGGCTCAGTAGCTCAGCGGTAGAGCAGGGGACTCATAAGCCCTTGGTCGCGTGTTCAAATCACGCCTGAGCCATCCACGTCAAACTTTTTTCAGAGGCTTCCGAGCCTGGCGGATACCCTAACTGGCTTGCAGCAGAGGGTTGGCGTAAAGTTATGGGTGGAACCTACTTCGGTTTGGGATCCCTGTCTTCACATCGGTTCTACAAATGGCCGTTCCCGATTATCAGAGCTTGATGTTGCCACTTCTCCAGTTTGCAGCACGTAAAGAAACCGAAATATCAACCAGCGAAGCTGTTGAAGTTCTGGCAAAGGAACTGGGCCTCACAGAGGACGATCTCAGGGAGATGCTGCCGAGCGGTGTACAGCCAACCTTTGTCAATCGCGTCGGCTGGGCTGCAACTTATATGAAAAAGGCAGGGCTGCTGGAAACAACGCGCAGAGGATTCTACCAAATTACTGACCGCGGAAGAGATCTTCTTGAAAAACAGCCCAAAACCATCAATGTAGAGTTACTCAGGCAATATCCTGAATTCCGAGAATTTGAGGGGCCCAAAGACACAAGAAGCAGCAACAAGGCAAGCAAACAAAAAGCTTTATCAGAGACTTCGGCAGCGACACCATTAGAGCAGTTAGAAGCTGCATATGAAAGTCTCCGTGACAAACTGGCTGACGAATTGCTTGCCAAGCTAAAGAAAGTATCGCCCGCCTTCTTCGAAAAGGTTGTTGTGGAGCTGCTGGTTAAAATGGGCTACGGAGGCTCACGGGCAGATGCAGGCAAAGCAATTGGTAGAAGTGGTGACGGTGGAATTGATGGGATCATAAAAGAGGACAAACTCGGTCTTGATGTTGTGTATATTCAGGCAAAGCGTTGGGATAGCAATCCGGTAGGTCGTCCTGATGTCATGCAGTTTGTGGGTGCTTTACAGGCTCAAAGAGCAAACAAGGGTATTTTTATCACTACCTCCAGGTTTACTGAAGACGCTAGCAGCTACGTTTCGCAGATCGGCAGTAAGATTGTTTTGATTGACGGTGAACAACTAACAAATCTAATGATTGAGCACGATGTTGGCGTATCTACAGTTTCATTGTATCCGGTAAAGAAGATTGATAGTGATTATTTTGAAGAGAGCATCTAACATCGGAGTGAGAAAATTGAGCTGCTAGGGCCAGCAGAGTTAACACAAGGAGCAAAGCTAGCAAAGTTCATGTAGTGCCATCGCCTTCTTAAGTATGGGCATAAGTATCGAGGTCTAGCGTCACTGGGAATTCTCCTGTTCGGGGTAAAAGTTGGGATCCATCACCTGATCCAATGTGTAGGGACACTGGGCAGGCAGATCGTCCAGAGATAGAGGCGTTTCTTTAGCCACCAGCAGTATGCCCTTTTGATAAGCTTTTTCTATTGCTTCAACCAGATAAGACTTAAGGCTGGGATTATCCGCAATTAACTCCTGGATTTCTTGCCGCTGTTCGATAATTGTGGCTATCCTACTTTTGCTTCGTTGTTGAGGCTGAAACTGCCACTTTAGCAGATGGCCCACCAGGATCCCTAGCCGATTCACCAATTCGCGGCGTTCTTGCCTGCCCAAAGTCTCAATCTCCTCCACCAAGTTGGGAATATCCAATCGATCCCACTGCCTCGATCTCAGCAGTGCGGCTTGCTCTTGCGTCCAGGCATAAAAGTCGCAGTCGTAAAGCGCCATGATCCATTCCTAACAGGACACTGGCCAAAGATAGGTCAATCCTACCGGTTCCAGCCGTTGAGCTTCGACCTCATAAGTTTATCGAGTCCTCAAACTCTGTAGCTACAAAGCCTCGGATCTGTGGCAGCGTTGGATCCCAATGGGGCCTGACCCTGAACAACATGAGGTTTCAACAGGTCTGGAGCGCTTGATCACGGCCCAGGATCCAGGCGATAAGGGGGGGATCCCTGTGGTCAAGATAATACCGGACGGTTTGGGTCAGGTCGATCTCCAAGATGCTGGTGATCATCCTGTGCATGAGCTCTAGATGGATCCGGTCGTCCTAGGTAAGCAGAGCATACCTGCCATGGAGGCTGTTGTTGAGAGCGGCCAAGGCTGTTTGGGTGGCAGTAGCCATTCAAAGGGAGGCTTGAGGCAGGCATCCCACAGCAAGCGGAGTCGGGCCTCGGTGATGTGGAGAGGAGAATATGTTTTTGAAGGGATCCCTTTCAGCTAGAAATCGCAGGAGCCCCGCACTGTACCCGTAGGGTCAGTGCCGGGAGGAATGCGGAAGTCACA
>NZ_JANSIL010000092.1:0-4404 GCF_047462015.1 Synechococcus sp. R5-13
GCTACCATGTTGGCAGACTCGAAAGTAAACAGAAAGATCAACTGGTAGTAATCCGTACTGAACATATTATTATACATATACATTATTCTCAGTATAGTTGAGCTTATTATTGACTAGAGTCATGCTCTACTTCAGGTGGGAGTGGAAGTATTGGTAGGGCTGGGAGCTCCATCGGACTCCGTCCTGCCAACGTCGGCGGCAGCAGGTGCAGTTGCCGGCAGTGTAGGTTCTGGCCCGGCAGGAGGCAACTCCGGTGCCGGTGCGGGCTGAGGCAGAAAGTCGATGACCTCCCAAGTCTTGGAATCCGGTGAGCTGTAGGCCAGCAGCCACCGTTCGGGCACGGTTTTGACGCGGTCGGGCGAGCGTTGTGTAGCAACAGTTTGTGCCTTTTGGTGGGCCAGGGTGAGCTGGAAGGGATCCCCTTTGCGGCGATAGGGGCGGCGGGATCCCGGCGGCTGCACGCTCAGGGTGTAGGTGCCGCTGAGGTGATGGCCTTCCAGGGTTTCTCCTGAGGCCAACAGCAAGGGTTCACGGCGATCCTGGCGGATTTTCACATCCTGCAATTGCAGGCGGGCTGCTAGCTGGTCACTGCCCACCAAGGATCCCACCGGCCCGGACAAATGAGCGATCTGATAGGCGAGGGCCTGCTGCACAATCGGTTTTGGCGGTCTAGGGCCGCAGCCGGCCAGCAGCCCCACCAGCACAATAGCCACAAGGCTGAGTGCGCCGCGCACAACCGATCCCTGGCCCCTCCACCCCGACTTCGGCATCGCTTCCCCTGAGGCCATCAGACGGTAACTAAGGTGGGGTGTTGCTTCAGGTATTCCGTATTCACGCCGGACTCGCGGGTGAGAGCCACCAGGCCGGTACGGGCGATCTCACGGATGCCAAAGCTGGTCAACATCTTGATGATGGCCACCATTTTGCCGGGATCCCCGGTTACCTCGAGAGTCAAAGACTCCTCTGCCACATCCACAATCCGGGCACGAAACATTTGGGCCACATCCATAATGGCGGAGCGGGTATCGGGGCTGGCATTGACCTTGACCAGCATCAGCTCCCGTTCCACGCAGGGAACATGGGTGATATCGGTAACTTTCAGCACGTCGATGAGCTTGTAGAGCTGCTTCGTCATCTGCTCCACATCGTGTTCATCGCCCTGCACCACCATGGTGATGCGAGAGATCCCCGGTCGTTCGGTGGGGCCAACGGTGAGGCTGTCGATGTTAAAGCCGCGACGGGCAAACATCCCCGCAATGCGGGTTAAAACGCCAGGCTGATCCTGCACGAGGGCGCTGAGGGTGTGTTTCACGGCAACCAGAGGATAGAGAAAAAGCTGAGAAGAGGTTGGGGAAGCACCTGGGAATAACAATACCCTGAGGAAATTTTACGCCAACTTTGCCGGAATGTTTTTCGCATTGCTCCGGTCGGAGCACAGCTGCAGAGCCGGCGCCCTAGAGAAAGACAGCGCAGCCGTTAACTCTCCAAAGACCCGCGCGTAACCCCCAATTGGCTGTGTAGCTTCAGCTCCTGCCACAGTTGGGATCCGCTGAGTTGACCTTGTAGGAGTTGCTGATAGCGGTGCAGGGTTTGTTGGATCTCGGCGGGGGATTCATGCAAAAATTCGATGCGCAGATAGCGCAGGCCCAAGGCCAATAATTTCGGCACATATTCTGCCCCCGTTTGGGCCTTGCCGTTGTAGAGGGTATTCCGACAGCCGGCATCGGCCTTCAAAATGTGCTCGACATTGGCCCTGTCCCTCAGCTTCACCTCGTGTTTTTCACATGGGCGACCACAATTGGTGTAATCCGTTCCGCTGGATAAAAAGGCGCAAAAGACGCAGTGCTCCATGTGGAACAGGGGCATATGTTGATGAAGGGTAACCTCATACCTATGGGCGGGGCCGGCTTGCAGCAGGGATCCCAGTTGCTCATGGTTGAGGTCATAGGAAGCCGTCAGGCGCTCCAGGTTGTAGCGGGTTTTGAGATAGTGGGCCGTGATGGGATTGGCCACATTCAAGGAAAAATCCCCAATGCAGCGCTGCCCGGCAAAGAAACGGAGATGATCGTAATTTCTCACCAAGTAGCCATCGGCTCCGCCGACCAACACTTGCTTTAGGATCCAGGTTTCTCCCGGCTTGGTGATGCGGGGCGGGGCAGCCCACAGCTCCACCTCAGGATGGGCGGCTTTGGTTGTGCGGATCACCTCCCGATAGCGGCGGGGATCCTCAAACTCCAGATAGATCTGCCGGATACCGCTGGCTATCGCCGCCGGCAGTTGCGCGGGATCCCGCACCAACACCACCAACTGCGGGGATCCCCTTTCGGGCTCCTCCTGAGAAGGCACCAGATCTTGCCAGCGAGCTTCGGGATTGAGTTGCCAGCGCGGGGGCTGAGCTCGCAGAGCTTGTAGGCGTTCCACCGCTTGTCGGCGCATCTGGTTGAGCAGGCTCACCGGCAGCATTACCTCCCCCTGCAAGGCATTGTGCAGGGATCCCAACTTGAAGGGAGTGGAGCCCAAACGGCCCAGTTGCTGTCGCAGTTTTTCGGTGGTGAGGGGTTGGCGGTGGGCAGCTTCCAGGGGCAGCGGCGAATCCACCTGCACCGTATGGCCTTGCTCATCCCGCAGGATCAGCGTCAGCGGGGATCCCACTTGGCCGTGAACCTCCATGTGGACAGGCCGCTGAAAGCGGGGGTGATCCCCGGCGTAGCTTTGGCGCAGGCGTTTTTCCAGTTCCGGGTCGCTGGTCTTCCAGAGGCGATCCCCCACCCGCAGACGTTTGAGATCAATGACCCCCTCTCCGAAGCTGAGCCAGGCCAGCCCCTGCTTCTCTTGCACCCGGTAAACTCGCCCCCCCTGCTCCGGCAACTCCGGCTGCCCCTGGTCAAACACCACGCCGTCCCCAGCTTTGAGGGGTGCCTCCAGCCGGATCCCCACCTGATCCTGTTGGATCCCCACCACTTGCCCCAGGTAAACCCCCCGTTTCTTGCCAAACCGCGCGTGCACCAGCTCCTGGTTGTTGATGCCCCGCAGCCAGCCTGTGTAGAGCCCACGAGAAAAGCTCATCTCCAGCTCGTAGCGTTCCTGTTGCGAGGGCTGCCACGGCTGTCCCACCCCCAGCGCATCCAAGGCCTGCCGATACACCCGCGTTACATTGGCTACATATTCTGGGGATTTCAGCCGGCCCTCAATTTTCAGACAGCGGATCCCCAGCTTCACCAGCTCCGGTAGCACCTCCAGCCCGGCCAAATCTTGAGGGCTGAGCAGATACCGCTTCTCCCCCAAGTCGCGGCGGATCCCGTCTACCACCAGCTCATAGGGCATGCGGCAGGCTTGGGCACATTCCCCCCGATTGGCCGAACGCCCCCCCAGCGCCTCGCTGGTCAGACATTGCCCCGAGTAGGCCACGCACAACGCCCCATGCACAAAGACCTCCAGAGATAGGGAGGATCCCTTCTCTTGCAGATAGGCCTGGATCTGGGCGATTTCCTGGAGGGAACATTCCCGCGCCAGCACCACCACCTCACAGCCCAGCTCAGCGGCAAACTCCGCTCCCACTCCACTGGTGATGGTCATTTGCGTGGAAGCATGGATGGGGAAATCGGGGGAAAGATGCCGGATCAGGCGGGCGATGCCAATATCCTGCACAATCACCGCATCCACCCCCGCCGCAATCATCGAGCGGATGTATCCCTCGGCTTCCGTCAGCTCCCTTGGAAAAACCAGAGTATTCAAAGTAACATAGCCCCGTACCCCCCGCCGGTGCAGCCAGGCCATCAGTTCCGGCAAATCCGCTTCCGTAAAGTTGCGGGCGCGCATCCGGGCGTTGAAGCGCTCCAGCCCAAAGTAAATGGCATCGGCTCCGTTTTCCACTGCCGCCTTGGCACACTCCCAATCCCCCGCCGGGGCCAGCAGCAGGGGCAACTTGGTGGTCAGAGGCGGCGCCTCAAAGTGATCCGTTTCCGCGAAATCTATCCCAGCAGCTTTCATCGGAAGACAGCCCCACAAAGAGAACAAGGGATCCTTTCCCATTCAAAATCAAAAAACCTGAGAGCAGGATCCCCTTGTCTCAGGTCAAGCTGCCTCTGCCGGCGGCCTCTTAACAAAAAACTCGTTCCGTCCGCAAAGGGTCTAGCTAAGAAGCCACCAGCACATTCAGGATCCCGGTGAGGACGGCGCTGAACAAAGCCAACGTTAGGTAGCGGCCAACAGCCGGGTTGTCACCCAGCAGCCGATCGGAAGCGCTGATGGTGAAAAACAAAGACCAGGCCTGAGTAGCGTTGATGGTCTCAAATTGGTTGAATTCAGCGGTGAAGATCTTAAGCCATGACTCAATGCTGATACATTTACGCTGAACACTGCTGAACATCACTGTTCAACTATGCAGCGATAGCATTCTGTTTG
>NZ_JANSIL010000093.1:0-38045 GCF_047462015.1 Synechococcus sp. R5-13
AGGGCGTCGGCTACGGTCGGCGCTATCCTTCCCCGCCCTGAAGGACGGGGCTTGCCGCGCCTTTTGGTCAGGGTGCGTACTCTTCAAACTCGCTCCAAAAAGGCCACCCCCTCCACATGCCCGGTTTGGGGAAAGAAGTCAGCCGCCCGCCATTGGGTAAGGCGATAGGATCCCTCTGCCAGTAGGATCTGCAAGTCTCGCGCCAAAGTGGCAGGGTGACAGCTAATGTAGACGATGCGTGGTGGTCGTCGCAGCTTTAGGGTCTCGAGCACTTGGCGGTCGCAGCCGCGCCGCGGCGGATCCAGCACCACAATGTCGGCAGGGGGCAGGGTCGGCAAAACCTGTTCCACCGTGCCCTGGAAAAATTGGGCTGAGGCGATACCGTTGAACTGGGCATTGTAGCGGGCTTGGGCCACCGCTTCCGGCAAAGCTTCCACCCCCATCGCCCGTTTCGCCCGTTGCGCCAGCAGCAAGGTTAAGGTGCCGATGCCACAGTAGGCATCCAGGATGGTTTCCTCTCCCCGCAGGTTCAGTTGGTCGGCTATCCAGGTAAAAAAGGCTTCTGCTTGCTCTGTGTTGACCTGGAAGAAAGAGGTGCTGTCGATCCAGAGGGAAAAACCGGCAAATTCCTCCCGCAAAGACCCCCGACCGGCAATCACCTCAGTCTCCGGGCCGAAGATGGCATTGGTGCGGGCCGAGTTGAGATTGAGACAGACCCCCACCAGGTCAGGGTAGCGCTGCATCCAGCGTTCGGCCCAGCTTTCCAGATGGGGCAGGCGACGACTGCAACTGACCAAGGTCAGGAGCACCTCGCGGGTACGGCGACCGATGCGCAAACCCAAGTGGCGGAGATGACCTTGGTGACGACTTTCGTCGTAGACACTCCAGCCCGTTTCTTGGAGATCCCGCTTGATTTCCCTCAGGAACACATCCAGCCGCTCGTCTTGCACGGGGCATTGGTTGAGGTTCACCAGGCGGTGGCTGCCCCGTTGGTAGTAGCCCATGCGCAAGGGCTGGCCCTCCGGTTTGGCCATGGGGTAGGTGACCTTGTTGCGATAGCGCAGCGGCTGCTGGGATCCCAAAATAGGGACAGGCTGCGGCAGAGTCAGACCGCCAATCCGCT
This sequence comes from Synechococcus sp. R5-13, assembly GCF_047462015.1. Taxonomy (NCBI): domain Bacteria; kingdom Bacillati; phylum Cyanobacteriota; class Cyanophyceae; order Synechococcales; family Synechococcaceae; genus Synechococcus; species Synechococcus sp. R5-13. The sequence continues at coordinate 1,124 of NZ_JANSIL010000093.1, forward strand.
CCAGTGCATCCCTGAGGATTTGCTGCTTGGTGGCCAATTGCTGGGCATAGCTGACATGTTGCCATTGGCAGCCACCACATTTGTCCGCCACAATGCAGGCTGGTCGCACCCGTTGGGGAGAGGGAGAAATCAGCGACCGAATTCGCCCGACCAAGTAGTTGCGCTTGATCTCGGTTATTTGGGCCACCACCTGATCCCCGGGCACCGCCTGGGACACAAACACCACTCGCCCTTGTCCAAGTCCTACCGTGTGGGCAATGCCATCTCCCTGGGGGGTCAGGGCCGTGACCTCCAATGCCAAGAGATCCCCAGGTTTAACGGGATCAGGAAGGACGGAAGGGATCGGATGTTCCATTAGGCTGTTTCGCCGAAATTCGAAATAACTATAACCATAGGTCAGGTCGTGTTGGCTGGAGTCAGCATTGCCGGAAAAAGCTGTAGCAAGGCAAAAAGCATGTCAGCCGCCAACTGCTTACGGGATTGAAAACCCCATCCAATGAAGTGGTTCACTCCTTGGTCAAAGCAGATAGAGAAGGCAAAACATCTTCTCGAAAAGGAACCTCGTTTTGATTCACGTTCTCCAGCTCGGCCAACATGAGAGGGTTAACCCGGTTCAGGTAGGGCACCAAAACCTGTTGTAGCCTTCGGCTGTAGAAGCGGTGGTAGCTGTACACAGGCGTGGCCGGAAATCCCCGTCGAATCTTATGGGATCCCCCTGCGCCGGGATCAAAGTTGCGGATCCCTTCTCGGATGGCGAGGGCAATGGGCTCGTAGTAGCAAACGTTAAAGTGCAAAAACTTCACCTCCTCCCGACAACCCCAGTAGCGCCCGAACAGGCGATCTCCCTTACGAATACAAAAAGACATCCCCACAATTTCTGCATTCCGTTCCCCGGCCACCAGCACAACTCGCTCCCGATAGTTGGGATAGAGAGACTCGAAAAAGCGGCGATTGAGATATTTGCTCCAGTTCCAAAATTGGGCGCAGGTGTTGCTGTAAAAGTCGTACATGAGAGACAACAGGCGGGGCGTGATCTCCTCTCCTGTGTAAATCTTGAGTTCTAGGCCGCTTTTTTCCATTGCAGCCCGCTCTCGCTTGATGTTGCGCCGCTGGTTGGCATTGAACTGGCTCAAAAAGTCTTCGTAAGAGCGGTAGCCGGGGTTGTGCCACTGGTAGTTGTGGGTGATCCGGGGCGTAAATCCATCCGACTCCAATTGAGTCCGCCAGTCCAGATCTACATAAAGCAAGCTAAACACCGAAATATCCTTCTCTTGGCAAAACCGGTCAATGGCTGCCAGCATCAACGACCACACCTCTGCTTCCGAATACTCGGGATGGACGAGGATGCGATAGCCCGTGGCCGGGGTGAAGGGGGCCATGCCGATTAACTTCGGGTAGTAGCGTTCCCCCAATTGGCCGGCAACTGCAGCCCATTCTTGGTCAAAGACAAACTCCCCCTGGCTGTGGCTTTTCAAATACAAGGGGGCAGCAGCAACCAACTGGCCGTCCGCCTCCACCAACAGGTGACAGGGCAGCCACCCTGTCCTGCGGCTGGCACAACCTGAGCTCTCTAGGCTGTGCAACCATTCGTATTCCAAAAAAGGAGAGGTGCGCTCCGTTTGCAAGGCGTGCCAGGCCCCTGCTGGGATCTCGCGAATATCGTGGCACCAGCGCCATTTCAACCCGGTTGACATTTGCCTGCTCGGATCAGACCAACCCGCCGTGCAATTGCCTCAGCTTGGCCGGGAAAAGGCCCCCCAATGCTCTTGCCGACTCAAGAGGGGATCCCCCGCCGCCAAATGCAGCACCTGGCAGGATCCCTGCGCCTGCTTGATTATGGACCACCCTGAAGCGGGGTCGGAAACCACGCTGCTGCTCCTTTGCCCGTCCACAACTTCTCCGGCGGAAAACCACACTTTTGGGTTCTGGTTTGATTTTAATCGGGATCCCTGGGCTCGTAGTAACGGTTGGCCAATTCCAAAGCCATCTGAAACTTCTGCTCGCGGGTGAGATCGGCCCGTCGGGCAATGTGGGCAAAGCGGTTGATATCTGGGGGCAGGAAGTCGAAAGGACGCTGTTCCCGCACGATGTCCAAGACCAAATCGCAAAGGGCCTGCTGGTAATCGTTGTAGAAGATCTCTCCCAGAGCCTTGAGCCGCCCATCGGGCACCGGATTGTTAAAGTCGATGGCCTGCAGCTCTCCCTGCTCGTCGATGAATAGCTCCACCGAGTTCATTTCATAGCCCAAAACTCGATTGATAATCCGACAGGTATTGATGACTTTCTGGCCCATTTCCGGGGTAAGAAATTCTGGATCAAACAGATATTCGCTGGCATCGAACTTGCGAAAGATATACTTGATCGGAATGATCTTTCGGCCAATGCAGAGGGCGCGAATCTGCCAAGGGTAAGGGGTTTTGACCTTCTCTTGGATCATCATCACCTGAGATCCAGAGCGGTCGTAAAAATAGAGGAGCTGCTCCATGTTGTGGGCTATTTCTACTCCAATGGCCTCTCGCCCCTCCGCCGGCTTAATCACAATTGGCCAGCCCAGATCTTCCGCCATCCCCTGCCAATCGAAAAACTTGTGATACTTAAAATCTTCTGCTTTCAATGCGGGGGCTTCTTTAGGGGGCAGAATGTAAGTTTTGGGGATGGAGATCCCCAGCTCTTTGACCACCATGTAGGCAGCATCTTTGTTGCGCAGGTAGTAATAAAAGCTAAAGGGGTTGTTGATGAGGTAAACCCCCCGAAAGGCAAAGCCCATGAATAGGCCGATGGCTTGGGGGTAAAGGTAGCTGAAACGATCCAGGATCAGGCGATACTTGGTGCGGTAATCCAGGTTCACCTCATGAATGGTGACATGTTCGGCCCGGATCTTGTAAGTTTGGCCGTTGCGAGCTTGAACAGGGGGAAGTGCGTTGAGGCGGGCCAGAGTATCGTCCCCAAAAGGCTCGCTGAAGTGCAGGCTGCCAACCCAATAGTCTTCAATCATCAAAGCTCTCTCAAAAGCTATTCCCTGCAAGGGATCCTACGCGAAGGCGCGGATTTGCGCTTGCCAAGTGGGCCAATCGTGATTCCCCTCCCATACCTCCAGTTGATGAGGGATGTCGTTGCGGCTGAGCACTTCTGCCAGGCGCAGATTGTCGCTGAGGCAGTGGTCGCGGCGAGCGGTGAGCAGCTTCAGCTCGGTGTTGCGCCCGCCCAAGTGATCCCAGAGTTGCCGGCTCATGTTGGACATATAGGCCAGCGGGTTGATGAAATACAGCTCCTGCTCTGCCCGTTGGGGATCCCAGCCGGTGACAGAGCCGAGAGCGGCCACATCGTAGGGCCCCCCCAGAGCCAAACAACGGCGCACTAGGCCGGGATGCCGACAGGTGAGGTTGACAGCATGGGTAGCTCCCAGGGAAAACCCAGCCACCACCAGAAACTCATTTTGCGCCTCGGCCTTGGCGTAGGGGATCAGCTCTTCTACCCAGTGCTGCTCCAGCAACAGCCAACGATCCCGCCGTTGGGGCAAGTCCAGCTGGCGGTTGAACAAAGTCTCCCAATCCAGGGTTTCCACGCAAAAAGCCTGCAAATAGCCCTGTTCCAGATGATGGCTGAGGCTGGCAATAATGCCGCGATCTTCCACGTCAAAAAAACGCCCGTTGCTGGTGGGCAGACAGATCAGCGGGTAGCCGTGATGCCCAAAGTGGAGCATCTCCATTTCCCGGCCCAAGATCTGAGAGGGAAAGCGCAAGTAGCGGCGAGCGTAGGCCATGAAAAACGGGGAAGGGATCCTCAAGAAATACCCAACCTTTCCGGGGGAAGCATTCTGCTCTGCCTGGTCGAGAAAGGCAAAGGGCACTCTCTGGAAAGGTCCACAAGAGCCACCAGAACAGATGGGAGCAGACCTGACCAACTGACAGGAACCTCAGGAAATTTCCGTGAACAGATCCTTGAGGGCCGTGCGGGCGGCCAAGTGCTTGCGGGTGGACTCGAGAATTTCGGCTTCCCGGCGCAGCCGCCTTTCGGTACTGACCATTTCCAGCAGAGCTTGCTGCTCTTGGGGGGCCCCATGGAAGTGGCTAGCCACCCAGTAGGACAGTTCTATGGGGGTGGTGGGGAGCTGCTCCGGCAACTGTGCATCCCGCTCCATTAGCTTGCCCGAGAGACGCACCACATCTTGAAGGAGAGTGGTAACCTGGCGCACCCAGCTCTGCAGGTCATCGGAAGGGGTGGTCGGCTCATCCTCAATCCATTCCACCAGCCCCACCCGGAAGGGTTTTTCCCGCACGTAATCCAAGACGCGGAAGCGCTGCTGCCCCAAGGTCAAAATGTCCATGCGGTCATCCGGCAATCGCTGCACCTGCAACACCTCAGCACAACAGCCCACCCGCACTGGGGATCCCGTCTGGGGATTGAACATCAGCACCCCAAAGCGGCGATCCGTCTCCAGAATGGTGTTGATCATCATGCGGTAGCGGTACTCGAAAATGTGCAGCGGCAGAGGTCGGCCCGGAAACAGCACCACCTCCGGCAAGGGAAACAGCGGTAGCTCGCGAACATCCACGGAAGAAGAAGGCATAGGGCTTGTGCTTCTCGCTGTACTGAGTCTAGCCCATCTTTATTGGCCAATCTTTATCTCTGCTAAAGGTAGGGGATTGACAGGGAGGGGATCCCTCAAGAGAAGCGGTGGTGCCAGACCGTGATGGCAATCGCCAAGGCATCGGCGGCATCATCCGGGCGGGGCAAGCTGGGCAGGTTGAGTTCCCGGGCCACGGCAGCTTGTACAGCCTGCTTGTCGGCGCGTCCGTAGCCTGTCAAACTTTGCTTGACTTGGGCGGGCGTAAACTCCACCGGCAACAGATGATGCTGGGCCAAGGTGAGCAGGATCACGCCACGGGCTTGGGCGATGGCAATGGTATTGCCCATTTTGTAGAAAAAAAGTTTTTCCAGCCCCACCTGATGCGGGCGCAGTTGGCGCAGCAACTGGCTCAAATCCTCGTGCAGCGTTTGCAGCCGCTCCGGTATCGAGTGTTGGCTGGGGGTGCTGATCACCCCATAATCCACAGGTTTCAACCCCGCAGATCCCGCCAGAATGCAACCAAAACCCATGGTTCCCAGACCTGGATCTAGGCCGAGGATGCGCTGCTCAGGTGGGGTGTCTCCTCTGTCGGCGAGGGGCGGGGGGATCTGACAAGGGCTATGGCCTGCCGGGTGACTGCGCATGATGGGGATGATCGGTGTGCAGGTAGGTCAGGCCCGAGATCAGGGTGAGAACCACCGCCACCCAAAAACAAGGGATCCCTCCCGGCCACCCCAAAATCAGCAAAGCAATGGCCAGGATTTGGGTTACCGTCTTGGCTTTGCCCCAGAAATTGGCACCGCGGATTTGGCTTTGGTTGACCCGCCAGCCGGCGATGGCCAGCTCCCGCCCCACCAGCAAAAACACGCCCCAAGCGGGGATCCGCCCCAGTTCCAGCAGGCCCAGCAGCGGCGCCAACACCAGCAGCTTATCCACCAGAGGATCCAAAAACTTGCCCATATCGGTTACCAAGCCATAACGGCGGGCCAAATGGCCATCCAGCCAATCGGTTGCCGCCGCCAACAGGAACGCCCAGAGGGCCAACCTCTCCCCCAGTGGGGATCGCAGGCTCAGGCCCAGCAAAACAAAAGGGATCCCTGCCAGCCGCAGCAGGGTGACGGCGGTGGGCAGGTTCACCCACTCCAGCTTGGCACGTTGGACGGCGCTGGGATTCTCCACCTTCGGATCTGGCCTCAAGGATCAGAACTATCAGAATTATCGGTAACGGCCCAGGCGCTCGGTGAGCAGGTGGTAAAACCCCTGGGCATCCACCCCAAAAGCCACCTGGACATTGGCAGGGCGGCCACTGGATCCCCAGCGATCCACCACCGTCCGGCCCAGATTCAAGGAGCTGGCAGTTTCCACCTCGACGTAGCAGGGCTTGAGCTCGAACAACTGCGGCTGTAACAGATAGGCAATCACACAAGGGTCGTGCAATGGCCCTCCCGGTAGCCCGTAGCGTTCTACGTCGACCTTACCGTAAAAGGTGAGCATATTGGCCACCGTCTGCCCAACGCGGGTGCCCAGGGCGCGGATGCGCTCAATCCGCTCCGGCGTGCTGAGGACCTGTTGGGTGACGTGCAAGCCCAGCATCACCACCTCCGGGATCCCGGCGCTGAGCACGATCTGGGCGGCGTGGGGATCGGTGAGGATGTTGAACTCGGCTGCCGGGGTAACATTCCCCTCAAAGGCGGATCCCCCCATAAACACCAGCCGCCGGATGCGCTCCACAATTCGGGGCTGCTGCACCAGAGCCACCGCCAAGTTGGTCATCGGGCCCAGCAAAGCCAAGGTAACCGGCTCAGGGGCAGCCATCAGCGTCTCGATGAGATAGGGCACTGCATGCTGGGATCCCAAAGGCATCTGGGGCTCCGGCAGATCCGCTCCATCGATCCCGGTTTTGCCATGCACCTGCTCGGCGGTTTCCAGAGGGCGCAAGAGAGGTCGGGGGCAGCCGGCATACACCCCCATCTGCGGCTGACCGGCCAATTCACAGATCTGTCGAGCATTGCGGCTGGTTTTGTCCAAGGAGACATTGCCGGCCACCGTGGTAATGCCCAGCAATTGCAGCTCTTCTGGCGACGCCATAGCCAGCAGCAGAGCCACCGCATCGTCTTGACCAGGGTCGCAATCGATGATCAGGGGCACCATAGGGATCTCGGCAGCAGCTCACTCACCCCTAGTTTAGGTTTTTCTCCCGCTCTTTTCCTCTGGCCGGTGAGCGCGGATCCCGGTCAGATTTAAGATAGGAAATATATCTTCATCCTTTGTCTTGTTGCCTGACACCCATCCACTGCGCATCAACCTGTTGCTGGATTGGGAGCCGCCAGCAGGAGAGCCCCTAGCTTGCGAGGACTGGCTACCCCCTGAACGCTTTGTTGTCGAGTGTTTTCAGGATCAAGCTACCTTCCTAGAGGCTCTCAGGAGACAAGACGGCCATGTCGATTGCTTGGTGCTCCTGGTGGATCCCACTCGGCTGCAAGAGCTGCACGATCTGGGCAATCAGCTCTGCGCGTGGGGACTGCTGCTGCCGACGGTGTTGGCGATTGTGCTGGAAGAATCCCACCTGCAAAAGGAAACACCGGAGACGGAAGGAGAGATCCCTGCCACCTCATCTTTGGTGAAAGCATTGCTCAAGCGAGAGCAGTTTTTCTACCACAACGCCACCCTCGTCCGTCCCATTTCGCCACAGGAGCTGAAGGGGCAGGTGCGGGCCGACTGTACCGCTTCGGGATCCCCTTCCGTCTTGGAGCTGCTGGTGGATCGGGCCATCGCCTTGTTTCTGCAGATGTCTCCCACCTGCGGCCTCCCGCAGGGCCCAGCGCATCCCAGCGATCAGCCCTACCTGGCTTACAGCAACCAACAACAACGGCGGCTGGCGGAGAAATTGCGGGAACGGCTGGGCTACGCCGGAGTGTACTATCATCGTGACCCAGAGCTGTTTTACCGTCGCCTCCCGCCCCACGAGCAGCAAGCCCTCATGCGACGGCTGCGTAACCTTTACCAGGCAATCGTCTTGGACTATTTTCAATCTCCCGAGACCGTCAATGCCCGCATCGACGAGCTGGTGGCCTTGGCCTTTTTTGCCGATATCGGCGCTGCTCAACTGCTGGAGCTGCACATGAACTTGATGGAAGACTTTGCCAAACAATTGAAGCTGGAAGGCCGCAGCGAAGAGATCCTGCTGGATTACCGCCTTACCCTGATCGATGTGATGGCCCACCTGAGCGAAATGTACCGCCGCTCCATTCCCAAAACCGCTCCAAGGGATCCTTAGATATGTCCACTCGCAAAGCCTATGTTCTCAAGCTCTACGTGGCGGGCAACACCCCCAATTCTCTGCGTGCCCTCAGCACCTTGCAAGACATCTTGGAAAAGGAGTTCCGCGGCGTGTACAGCCTGAAGGTGATCGATGTCTTGAAAAATCCGCAACTGGCAGAGGAAGATAAGATCTTGGCAACGCCGACCTTGGCCAAAATCCTGCCGCCACCGGTGCGGAAGATTATTGGCGATCTGTCCAACCGCGAGAAAGTGCTCATCGGCCTGGATCTGCTCTACGAAGAATTGGACGAAGAGGCTTGAGACAGGCTGCAGGAGCAAGGAGAGTGGGATGAACCAGTCATTGGGGCCTTCTGAGCCAGAAAAGCCACAAGATAACACCGCAGAGGACTCCACCGAACCAACCCCAGACAACCACCGAGCGGATCTCTCAGAGCTGCGAGGGATCCCCAAAAAACAGACGGGCATCGAGGGCTTTGAAGACATCAGCCACGGTGGGCTACCCCTGGGACGCACCACCTTGGTCAGCGGCACCTCCGGCACCGGCAAAACCCTGTTTGCCATGCAGTTCCTTTACAACGGCATCGTGAAGTATCAAGAGCCGGGGATCTTCGTCACCTTCGAGGAAACCCCCGCCGATATCATTCGCAATGCCTCCAGCTTTGGCTGGGATCTGCAGGCCCTCATCGACAGGGGCCAACTGTTTATCCTGGACGCTTCCCCCGATCCCGAAGGCTATGAGGTGAGCGGCAACTTTGATTTGTCGGCCCTCATCGAGCGCATCCAGTACGCCATTCGCAAATACAAAGCCAAGCGGGTCTCCATCGACTCAGTGACAGCCATCTTTCAGCAATACGACCCTGCCGGTGTGGTGCGGCGGGAGCTGTTCCGCCTGACGGCCCGCCTCAAGCAGGCCAACGTCACCACCGTCATGACCACGGAGCGCACCGACGAGTACGGCCCCATCGCCCGCTACGGCGTAGAGGAATTCGTCTCCGATAACGTGGTGATCCTACGCAACATCCTGGAGGGAGAGAAACGGCGGCGCACCATCGAGATCTTGAAGCTGCGGGGCACCACCCACATGAAGGGGGAATATCCCTTCACCATCACCAACGACGGGATCAACATCTTCCCCTTGGGAGCCATGCAGCTGACGCAGCGCTCCTCCAACGTGCGGGTCTCCTCCGGCATCGAGAAGCTGGACGAAATGTGCGGCGGCGGTTTCTTCAAAGACTCGATTATTTTGGCCACCGGCGCCACCGGCACGGGCAAAACCTCGCTGGTGAGCAAATTCCTGGAGCGGGGCTGCCTGGATGGGGAACGCTGCATTCTCTTTGCCTACGAAGAGTCGCGGGCGCAGCTGTCCCGCAACGCCTCCTCCTGGGGCATTGACCTGGAAGAGTTCGAGCGGCAGGGCCTCCTCAAGATCATCTGCGCCTACCCAGAATCTGCCGGCCTGGAAGACCACCTGCAGAAGATCAAAACCGAGATGATGGCCTTCAAGCCCTCCCGCATGGCCATCGACTCCCTGTCAGCCCTGGCGCGGGGAGTGAGCCAAAATGCCTTCCGCCAGTTTGTAATCGGGGTAACTGGCCTGGCCAAGCAGGAGGAGATCACCGGCTTTTTCACCAACACCACCGACCAATTCATGGGATCCCATTCCATCACCGAATCCCATATTTCCACCATCACCGACACGATCATCCTGCTGCAATACGTGGAGATCCGCGGAGAGATGGCCCGCGCCCTCAACGTCTTCAAAATGCGGGGCTCCTGGCACGACAAAGGGATCCGCGAGTACCTGATCTCCAATGCGGGCATCCAAATCCGCGATTCCTTCCGGGGCTACGAGCGCATCATCAGCGGATCCCCGACCCGCATCAATGTGGATGAGAAAAACGAGCTCTCCCGGATTGTGCAAAACGTCCAGGCCCTCGAGGAAGAAGGGTTGTGAGCGGTTACAACAGTTCCGTGAGTGGGCGCGGCAACAGACCCGTTGAGTCAAGCGAATTTCCAACACCGCTCAACACCGCGCAAGCCCTGCACTTGCGGCTGGCAGGGAGGGATCGGCCCAGACAAGGATTTCCCCGCGGCCAATGGCGAACAGTGGTAACCCACCTACAAATTGGGTAGTATGCCTCTAGCAGTAGCGCAAAGGGCGGGGTTTCCCGGCGTGTTTAGTTTTCTTGGTGGCTCCAAAACCCGAACCATGCTTGGGGTGGACATCAACCCCGAGCGTATCGCCGTTGCCCAACTGAAAAAGCAGGGCAATGGTCGCTATCGTCTGGCCCACTACCACAGCGTGGAAATGCCGGAAGGGGCGATGGTCGAAGGGCGCATCCTCGATCCGAGCACAGTTGGCTTGATCCTGATGAATTTGCTCAATGAAAACAAAGTGCCCACCAACCTGCCGGCAGCCACAGCAGTGCCCGTAAGGGAGGCCATCGTTCGTCTCATTCGCCTGCCTGCCGACCTACCTGCCGATGAGCTGCGCCGGGTGGTTTTGGAGCAGGAGGCCGAACTTTACATTCCCTATCCGCGGGATCAGGCGGATGTCGACTACCAGCCCTTGGGTCTCGATCTTTCCCAGGATGGCATTGAGCGCATCGAAGTCTTGCTGGTGGCCATCCCCAAAGAGGTGGTGGACAACTACCTGGAGGTGCTGCAGGTGGCCAACTTGCAGGTGCGCTGTGTGGAGCTGGCCAGCTTCTCCCTCATTCGCACCATCCGCGATCAGCTAACCCAGTACGGCCCCCAAGAGGCCGTGTTGCTCAGCTCCATCGGCTACGACAGCAGCGAGATCAGCATTTTGGTGAACGGGATCCCGCAATTTACCCGCACCGTCAACATCGGCACCATCCACATGCGGCAGGTGCTGGCCCAATCCCTGAATCTGCCGGTTAGCCGCACCGGCGACCTGTTGCGAACTCTGAGGTTACCCTTGATCAACCCCACCGATGTTTTGGCCACGGGAGAACAGCCAGCGCCCAGCAATCCCGGTGTAGCAGCAGTAACGCGCGTTGTCTCCGATTTGGCGGATGAACTGAAGCGCTCCATCGACTTCTTTACGAGCACAGAAAGCAGCTCGCCTGTGGTGAAAGTACTGCTGGCCGGAACTGGAGCAAGCATCGGCCAAATCGACGGCTTCTTATCTCAGTCGTTGAGCGTGGCGGTGGAGTTGGCGGATCCCTTTGGCAACATTGTCGTGCCGGATTCAGTGGAACTGCCCCTGGAGGAACGCCCAGCAATGGGAGTGGCCCTGGGGTTGGCGTTACGGGAAGACACCAAGTAGCGGCAGCAGGCAGCGCAAGCTCGCCCAACCGATGGAATAGCGCACAAGGCGGTTAAAGAGATGTACACACCGGAGATCAATTTCCTCAAAGAAAGGCCGGATGTCCTCACCACAGCTCGAACAGGTGGGGGAGCAGTAGCCGCGACTGGGGCCGCAGAGGGATCCCAGAATTGGATCCCGGCCATTGGCCTGGGGGTTGCTGTTGCTGCTGTAGCGATGGGAGCTTTTTGGTATTTCCAAGACAGCTTTTCCCGCCAGAGAGAAACCTTGAGGGCGGAGCGGGCTCGCCTTGACAGTGAGCTCAGCACAGCCAATGCTGAGTTGTCCCAGCTGCAGAATGCCAATCAAGAGCTGCAAACCATTCGCGCCCAAACGGAAGGGTTCCGCTCCTTTCTGAGATCCGTCCAGCCTTGGTCGGCCATCTTGGAAGAGCTGCGGCGCAAGATCCCCGGCCAGGGGGTATGGATAACCAACATCAGCGCTTCCGGGGATACTGTCAATATCCAAGGAGGGGCGCTGGACTTTCCCCTGGTGAACGACTTTTTGCTCACCCTGCTGGATTCCAACTTTGTGACCAGCGCCGTCCTGAACAGCAGCTCCCGGGTGGACGGCACAAACCTAACCGAGCCCAGCGTCACCTACGGCATAACCGTAACCATCCGTACCCTGGGGGATCCCGACCCAGAATTTACCCGCGAGCTGGAGCAGCGGGGAGCGATAGGCTTGGTTGAAAAGATCCGCATTTTGCGTCGAGTGGAGGCGAACTGATGACTGGATCGGTTGAAGGTTTTCCCGACGAACAACTGGTGGTTCCCCCGGCAGGGCCGCCGGTACTGCTGGGCGTGGAGCTGACCCCCATTCGAATTGGTCTTTTAATCGGGATCACAGGGTTAGCCGCGGCGGGGTTTCTGGCCTTCACCCAACTTCGCCCCTTGATCGAGGAGGTACAGGCTTTGGAAAGGGAGGTAGCCAACAAAACCACCCAGTTGCAGGACATAAAGAGCCAGATTGCCAGTTTGCAAGATGTGCCCAACCAGATCGAGAGAGCCCGCGTGGAGCGGGAACAGATCAGTGCTCTGCTCTCCACCCCCGAGAATGCCGACACGCAACTGCTGGATCTCAACCGGCTGGTGCGAGGGCAGCCCAACAGCGAGCTGCGCAGCTTTAGCCCTTCTCCACTGACTCCAGCGTCTTCGGCCAATCCGGAAGTGCCTGGGATCATCGCTCCCGCCATCCAAGTGCAGACCACCCGTGTCGCTCTGCGTGGCCCCTATACGGAGCTGATCAATCTGATGGGAGATATAGAACGTCTGCGCACGCTGTTCCGGGTGAGCAACATCAGCTTAAATCCTGTTCAAGACACAGGGGAACTGGACGCTGCTTTTGATTTGATTGCCTACATCTACAACAAAGACGTTCCGTTGGGCACTGCTCCTCCACCTGAAGGGCAAACGGCACCTGGTCAGTAGCCCAGCCATGCCTTGACTCAGGGGGAGATCCTGCCAGTGCGGGATCCCCTCTGGTTTTCAGAAGACGGGAACAACCGCCGGTTCAGCACGGATAGTGTTGCCGAATCGAAGATCTGGGAAAAATTTCTTCCGAAACGGCTACAGGTAGTGGCAAAGTCCGAGATTTCGGCTTTGATCAGGGAAGCACGGGGTGAACGAGGCCAAAGGCACCCGTGGCGAGGTGAAGCAAGAATACGACTGGGTGAAGGAGTGAGGTGTGAGGATAATGAACCGTCGAGTTGCTTATGGGTGTGCGTTGGGCTTGATCCTGTCCCTGCCCCCATTGGCCTTAGAAAGCCGGGTCAATGAGGCAGCCGCTCAACAGTTGACCTCCGCAAACCCGCAACGCCTCAGCCGCATCACAGATATCCGCTTGGTGCCCAACGGCAACCGCATGCAGTTGGAGATCAACACCGAAGGGGGCGCTCGCCCACAGGTGTTCTTTACCCAGCAGGGACAATCTTGGATCGGGGACATCACCAATGCTCAATTGAGCGGAAGCCAGGGCCGCTATCGCCAAGAGTCTCCCCTGCCGGGGGTGCGCTTCATTGAGGCCCGCCAGTTGAGCAACGACAGCGTGCGGATAGAAATAGCCGGTGTGGCCGCAGCTCCCCAAGGCTTGCTGGCTCGGCGCAGCCCGACGCAGTTGGTCTTCGACTTTGAGGGCCTACCCTCTGCTCCACCAGCCCCCCTAGCGGCGGTTCCCCCTCAACCCTCGTCCAACCCAGTAGCGCCCGGCCAACCGGCGTCACTAAACCGACCTCAGCCCGTGGCTCCTGCTCCTCAGCCCGCAGCTCCTGCCCCTGCCTCCCAACCGGTCGCTCAAAACCCTGCCCCTCCGCAGACAACTCAAGCGGCTCCTCCTGCACCTGCTGTTCCTGCTGCACCCGTGATTTCTCAGGTGCCTTCTGTAGGCCAGCTTAACCAACCTCAGCTGCCTTCGAGAGCTACTGATCCCAGTGCGTCTCCGTTTCAAGGTCGAGCAGTGGCTCCTCCGGCCGGAGATCTTGCTGTCGGCAATATTATTCCGGCTCCCCCTCCAGTTGACTTGGGTTCAAATGCCACAATTACCTTAACCCTCAAGGATGCCCCTGTGGGTGATGTGTTGAGTCTGCTGGTGCGTCGAGCTGGACTGAACGTAGTTCTCAATGACGTCCCTCCAGACCTGACGATTTCCTTAGATGTGGCTGATTCACCTCTACAAGAAACATTTAACTTTATTTTGCGCCTGAAGGAACTTCAAGCATCTCGTTCAGGGCAAACGGTTTTTATCGGCACTACACTCCCTGGAGTTGGCCAGCGGATCGTCAAGACGTACAGACTCAATCAACTGAGAATCGAAGAGACAGAGCAAACTTTCAATTTAACTGCTGCCGGTGCTGCAGGGGGAGGAGGAACAGTTGAAATCAATGCTAGGCAACTAAGTATTACTCCGAGTGAAATCAGAAATAGAATCCAGGGAATCTTGGAAGCATCAAACATTCCTTTAGATCAACAGTCGGCAATTCAGGCAGATCCAAGAACAAATTCGCTAACTATTGTTGCCACACCTACCCAGCATGATGTAATTGCAGCATATCTTGCGCAAATTGACTTGAGAAGTCGACAGGTTTTAATTAGTGCTAGGTTTATTGAGATCAACCTAGATAATAATTCTAGTCTAGGAGTTGCACTGGGTAGTGCATCTGGCAACTTTGCTCTGGGGTCTGGAGATAACACTGTCTTCGGTGGAACTCCTCTTGACCAACCTGCAGGATCCTCAGTTCCTAACGTTGGTTCGGTTCCGGCTCCAGCAACTGGGGGCTCACTTGTATTTAATACTTTAAACCGGCTCCAGCAGTCTCTTGCAGCTCGTATAGATGCATCTATTGCTTCGGGGACAGCTAAGATATTGGCCGATCCAAAAGTAGTCGTTGCCAACAACACCGGTGCGGCTGTTGTGGTTGGCCAAGAAGTCATTACCAACAGGAGAATACAAACGGATCCCGCAACAGGCCAGTCAGTAGTTGTTTTCGAGAAGGGAAACGCAGGAGTTAACTTGCTTATTCAAAATGTTAGGATTGACGATAATGGCTATGTTACGTTAAATCTCATTCCTCAGATTTCATCCATCGGTAGCCAAGTTATTTTGGCAGATGGCACCGTAATTAGCTTGCTGAACCAGCGTTCTGTTGGAACTTTGCAAACCAGACTGAAAGACAGAGAAACCCTATTTTTGGGAGGCTTGATACGAGAGGAGGATCGAGTATCTGTTGACAGGGTTCCACTGCTTTCTGAGATTCCTCTGCTGGGTTCTCTTTTTCGTAGGCAAAATACGATAAATGAGAGAACTGAAATTGTAGTCCTAATTACGCCGACAATTTTGGAGGACTGAAGGAAAATCTTTATCGCTGCAAGCCGCTTTCTTCCTGTTGAGCTAGTTACCTTCCTATAAAGACATCTTGGTTTAAATGCTAAGGTCAAGCTTTTCTTGCCGATTTTGGTTGAGACTGGGATCCCTATTGCTCAGCTTGGTTCTGGCTTGGGTGCTGGCTTCGATTGACGCAGGGTGGTCACAAACCTATCGCCTTTCTCTACCGGTACAGGGTCAGAGCTATTCGCAGCTAGTCGAGCAATCACGTCCTCTGGTTTGGCGAGCTTTGGCGCAACAATTCCAAGCGCAACCGCAGCCGGAGCAGATCACCTTGGAGGTACTGGGACAAGCCGGGGATCGGCAAGCCCCTCTATTTACCGTGCGAATGCCTCGCAGCGTTTGGCAGCAAAACCCCTCCCCCGCTCAATTGGAGCAGCATACCATTTTCTATCCTGATGCGTTGGCTCTTTTACAGCCGCGAGCACCGATGCAGCAAGCCCAGGTAGAATCTACTGCTCCCTTTGCAAATGGAATTACATTGGTCTCCAGCAATCCTTCCAATGGCCAAAGAGGGATCCCAATTGACCAAAATATCCATCTGCGTTTTGATCGACAGCTTCCAGCCGGAATAACAGGTCTAGCCTTCGGGATCCAGCCCCCTGTGGAGGTGGCCTTTGACATTCAGGGAAACGAGCTGATCTTTCAGCCTTTACAGCTACTCAGCTACAGCACAGATTACAGAATACTCTTGCCTGCAGCCAAAGAGCTGGATTTACAAAAGCCCATAGAATTGACTTTCCGCACCGAGCCTCAGTACAGTTACCAGCGAGATATTAAGCCCTTGCTAGAAGCCAGTTGTGTAGGTTGTCATCAGCAGGCCGGTCGGATGCGGCGCAGCCCTTTAGATAGTTATGCTGCGGTGATGCGTTATGTAACGCCGGGATCGGAAAATAGCGAGTTGCTCAAACCGCGTTGGTTAGCTCGTCATGCTGTCATCCAGCGAGCTGCAGGGATCCGTTTGAATGGGGGGGGAGTGGATGCCCTGAGTTTGTTGTCGCAGGGCAGGGAAGGAGCTGAACCTACGCCCAGGGTTCCTGTGAGTGATCCCCAGGGAGAGTCTCCCGGATCTTTTATCGGACGCAGTGGATCCCCAGAATTGGCCTATATTCGTCGCAACGGCACCGGCATGGATCGCCTAGGTCACTTGAGCGCTGATGAAATTCAAATCCTGCGTACCTGGATTATTCAGGATCAAGCGGCTGAGGCCCATAAGAGTTAGCCTGATGGGCTGGAGAGTCTTTACCAACAAAGATCCCTTGCTCGTTTGTTTACTTTAAGATTAGGAACCTACGAGATCAATTTGATGACAACCCCCACAGAGGATCGGCTAGACCGGATTGAGCGTGTTGTAGAAGTTTTGGTGAACCAGCAGAGGGAAGTGCTGGGGCGCGTCGATGGGTTGTCTCACCGGGTGGATAGCTTGACCGAGCAGGTGGATAACCTCACGGATCGAGTAGACAACCTGACTAACCGAGTAGATAGCCTGACCGACAGGGTGGATAACCTCTCCCAAAGTGTCAGCAAACTTTCCGCCGATGTCGATAAGTTGGGCTTCAAGTTCGACACTGCTCAATCGGTTGGGGAGCGGCTAGAGCGGCTGGCAACCAGCTTGATCGCAGGAGCCACGATTAGCATCATTGCCGGGGTTATCCTTGTGCTGCTCAGAGAGGGATCCCGTTAATTCTTTCCCGCCCCCTCGACGGAAAAAAATAGGGATCCCATTGGCTGGGATCCCTGGTTATCCTTCCTCTAGTGTTTCAGTCCTCAACACACCTTCCCTATGAGATGCTCTGATTCTAAGAGCCGACCCGTGAAAAAGTCGTGAAACTGACAGATGAGGTGGAAGGTTAAGCCTTGCTCAGGTGGTCAGGGATCCTGTTCGGGCGATAAGCGCCAATTCCACCTGATTTTCTTGGGGCTGCTCCAGTTGCACCTCCACATCTCGGCCAAAGAAGCCTTGCATTTTTTTCTGGTAGCTTTCCTGCCATTGTTGAAAGGGAACCTTGGGGGAATCGAACAGAAGCACCAAGGTATACCGGCCATCTCGCAGCTCTTCTCTGTACCCTCTCACCTTGGGCAGATCTGCTTCCAGAGGGCCGCGCAGACCCAGAAACTCCAGGGCATCTTCCAGGTGGGCATTAGCCCCGTAGCTATATTTGGTGATATCGGCGCGGACTTGCTTTTGAATTTCCGTGGCCTGCTGGGCGCGGGCTTGGATCACCTCGAGAGAAGGGGCGGCCAGGGCAGGTACCGGCTTGAGTTCCACTACCTTCATGGTTATCCCTCCCAACAGCAAGGGGATCCCGGCGAAGAGGCCGATCAAGTTCAAGGTAGGATCGTTGTAGTGGGCAAAGCCCCAAGCCGTGGCGGCAACTCCGGCCAACAAAACGAGGGTACTGACGGGGAAGGGCAATTTCTCGAACATCGCAGGCAAGATTGCAGAAGAAGAAGAAAGGCAACCTGAAAACCCAGGCTAGCAGGAAAAGGGCCGGCGGTGGACTTAACCTCCATTGGGATGGATAATCACAGAAATGTCCACCTGGTGTGTTGAGGAGTGGTCTGTGGTTCTGTCCGATCTGTCCAAAATCTCCCGTCATTTGCGCTCGCTGGATCGCAAAGCCCAGGAGCGAGCACCTCTATTTGAGGCCATCCGCCACTATTGCAGCTTGGATAAGGCTCCTTTTCACACGCCAGGCCACAAACAGGGACGTGGGATCCCTGCCGACTTGCGGACCTTTTTGGGAGAGAACGTCTTCCGGGCAGATCTGACCGAGCTGCCAGAGGTGGACAACCTCCACGACCCCGATGGCGTGATCCGAGAGGCCCAGGAGCTGGCGGCAGCAGCTTATGGAGCGGATCGCAGTTGGTTTTTGGTCAACGGTTCCACCTGTGGCGTGGAAACACTGGTGATGGCCGTGTGCGATCCAGGCGACAAGATCTTGTTGCAGCGCAACTGCCACAAGTCCGCCATTGCCGGGGTGATCCTCTCTGGGGCGGTGCCGGCCTATATCGAGCCGGATTTTGACCCGGAGCTGGGCATTGCCCACGGGATTACCCCAGCCGGTTTGGAGGGGGCCTTGGCGGAGCATCCCGATGCCAAGGGAGTTTTGGTAGTCAGCCCCACCTACTACGGGGTCTGCTGCGATGTGCAGGCTTTGGCCTCCATCGCCCATGCCCACGGCCTGCCGCTGCTGGTGGATGAGGCCCACGGGCCCCACTTTGGGTTTCATCCGCAATTGCCCATCTCGGCCCTAGAAGCCGGTGCGGATCTGGTGGTGCAGTCCACCCACAAGGTGATCTCCGGCATGACCCAGGCCTCGATGCTGCACCTCAAGGGATCCCGTATCGACCCCAACCGGGTGCGCAACATTCTGCAACTGCTGCAATCGACCAGTCCCAGCTATGTGCTGATGATGTCGCTGGATGTGGCACGGCGGCAGATGGCACTGGAGGGAGAAGCCCTGCTGGGCCAAGCCTTGGCTTTGGCAGATCAAGCCCGCGCCCGTCTCAACCGCATCCCCGGCTTGCGCTGTTTTGGCCCAGAGCGTATCGGCTCCACCCCTGGTTTTTTCGATTTCGACCGCACCCGTCTCACGGTAACGGTGACAGAGCTGGGGTTGTTCGGCTTCGACGCTCACGACTGGGTTAACGATCACTTCCACGTGCAGCCGGAGATGTCCACCCTGCACAATGTGGTCTTCATTGTCAGCATCGGCAATACCCAGCGAGACATTGACCGCCTGGTGGAAAGTTTCGCCGCCCTGTCGCAACATTTTCAGGGATCCCGCCCATCCAGAGCGGCAATGGAAAAAACGCAGCGGCTGGCACAACTGCCCCGTCCTTGCTTGCCACCACAACGGCTATCACCCCGGGAGGCTTTTTTTGCTCCCATTCAGCGGGTGCCTTTCCAAGAAGCAGTGGGCCATATCTGCGCCGAGATCATCTCCCCCTATCCACCTGGGATCCCGATTTTGGTACCGGGAGAAGAGGTGACCCAAGAGGCGGTGAACTATCTGCTGTTGGTGCATGAGGCAGGCGGCTTTATCAACGGCCCAGAGGATGTGCGCCTACAAACCCTGAAGGTGGTCAAAGCAACGGCCTAGTCCTCTCCAGCAGGTTTATGGACGGGTTTTTGCCGTTTGCGCTGGGGGGAGCAGCGGTATGGAGTTTGCCGGGGTGCCGGGGCGGCGGGCTACCTTCACCCGATCCACCCGTGGCCCCTCCATGCGCACCACCTGAAACTCCATCTCTTGGTAGGTGAACTTTTCCCCAGCACGTGGGATCTTCTGCATGTGGTAGATCAAAAAGCCCCCCAGCGTTTGGTAATCCTCGTGCAGAGGCAGGTTGAGGCCACAGCGCTCGTTGATCTCTTCAATATCTAGCTGAGCCTGGATGAGCAAGGTATTTTCGTCAAGTTCTTGGATGTCCGGCTCCTTGGTGTTGGGATCCGGGCCATCGGAGAGCTTGCCGACGATCTCCTCCACCAAGTCTTGAACGGTAATCAGGCCCGCCGTGCCGCCAAACTCATCCACCACCACCACCATCGGCCAGTGGTGCTGCCTCATTTCGGGCAACAGTTCGGCAATCGGCTTGTTCTCCGGCTCAAAGTGGGCCTCGCGGATAAAAGGCGTGATGGGGCTGTGGAGGTCGATGGATCCCTTGGCCAGCTCCCCAATGACTTCCTTGACGTGGATCAGCCCGCGGATGTCATCCAAAGACTCGCCGTAGACCGGGTAACGGGAGTGTCCTGATTCGGCCACCTCGGCCAGCACCTCTTGCACCGTTGCAGTTTCTGGCACCGCGTCGATGCTGGTACGCGGGATCATCACCTCGCTAGCTACCGTCTCGCCGAACTCGAAGATGTTGCTCAAAAGCTCTCGCTCTTCCGCCTCGATGTTGCCCGACTCCACCGAAGAGGCGATCAGCAGTTGCAGCTCCTCCACCGTCATGGTGCTGTAAAAGGAGCTGGCCTCCGGAATCTGGACTCCCAAAAGCCGCAGCACACACCGAGAGGAAAAGCGGGGCAGCTCTACAAAAGGTCTTAGGATACGGCTGACCAAACGATTGAGCCAGGCCAGTTGCAGCGCAATCGGCTCGGAATAGAGGATGGCCAGAGTCTTGGGGATCAGCTCCCCCACCACAATCTGAAAGTAGGTGAGCAGCGAAAACACCACTACCACCGCCACCCCCTGCATAAGGGCCGGATCCACACCCTGAAACCAGTCCAAGCGGCTCAAGGCCAAAAACAGCGTGGGCGAAACTTGGGTGGCTCCAATCCAGCCCAGCAATACACTGGCCAGAGTAATGCCCAACTGGGTGGTGGAGAGGGCATATTCCAGTTGTTCCTGGGCTTTTTGCACAAGAGCTGCCTGCCGGTTCCCTTCGCTGGCCAACTGCACCATCCGGGAGCGCCGCGCCGATACCAAGGAAAACTCGACTGCGACAAAGAAAGCGTTGATGACCAGAAGACCGATGACCCAAAGGAGACTAAGCGACGCATCTCCCCACGAAAGCTCAGTGTTGGGGAAAGTAGCCGCCGAGGCTAAAGGGGGGTCGTCCATCAGGGGGAGCAGCAAGACGGATAGACAGCATTCTAGCTCAGCCTGACCCCACCACCTGTCCCTAGCCAGCTGTCGAACCGGCTTCAGCCATCAGGCAGCTACCGTGTAGACGCTTTCCCCATGCCCAAAAGGAAAGGGATCCCTGACCTTTGCACAACCCAGCTTTCGCAGTTCTCAAGGTCGCTACTTTTTCATCAAGCAGTAGCAGCTACAGCCTTTTCCGGCAACGCTCACCCCCGCCTATGCAGGGGGCATCTCCTGGGTGCTAGTCGTCGATATCGACAATGTCACCGGTAGTGGCATCGATCTTGACTTCAATATCGTTGGTAAATTTCACTTCCCAAACTAGGCGCCCATCTTCGCGCTCCAACTCAACTTCTTTAATCACGGCATTGGGCACGGCAGATCGAGCGATCCGAATGGCTTCCTCAATGGGGATACCCAGAGCAAAAGATTGGGCAAAAGCAGCCCTCCGGCTCCCACCCGTCGACAGCATCGGGCTAGCGGGGGACAAAATGCCAAGCAAAAGTAAGGCAGCAATCGAAAGTTTTGCAGGCTTTATTTACAGCTGCTTGAGCAACCACCTCCTTACCCTACCACCCTGAGACTCAAGAAGCCTTGCCACAAGGAGCATTGCTGCCTTCACAAGGAGTTCACCCCCTTTGCGTCATAGGGTGTAGCTGCTCGGCCCCTCTTCAGCTACGAACTGTTTGCTTCTCCAATCCAACCCTCTCGGAAACTGACTGGCTAAACAACGCTGCTGCGGGGGAGGAATACCTCTACGCCTATCCCGCGTGCTGCTACTACAGGCAGGGAAGTCATGCTGACGTTGGAGCTCCCGGCACTGCACGAATCGGTGATAATATTCCTACCTCTCATTCCTACCCCGGTGGGTGCCGACCATGCCAGATTTTCTGCCCTACGCCTACTTTCAGGGCCAGATTGTCCCCTTTGCTGAGGCGAAGATCTCCATTGCCACCCATGCTCTGCACTACGGGACAGCGGCGTTCGGCGGCCTACGCGGGATCCCTGATCCGCAAAACCCGGATCAAGTTCTGGTGTTCCGTCTGGATCGCCATTGCCGACGACTGAGTCAAAGCGCCCGCCTGCTCTGTTTTGATCTCCCTGCTGAACGGATTGAGCAGGTGATCGTCGAGCTGATCCGAAAAAACCGTCCCTCCACATCTTTCTACATCCGCCCCTTGGTGTACACCTCCGACCTAGGCATCTCGCCGCGGCTGCACAACATTGAGAAAGACTTTTTCGTGTACGGCTTGGAACTGGGGGACTACCTCTCGCCAGAGGGAGTCAGTTGCCGCATCAGCTCTTGGGCCCGGCAAGAGGATCGCAGCCTACCATTGCGGGGCAAGATCACCGGCGCCTACATCACTTCCTCTTTGGCCAAAACCGAGGCGGCGCAGGCTGGCTATGACGAGGCCATTTTGATGAACTCCCAGGGCAAAGTGAGCGAAGCCTCGGGCATGAACATCTTCATCGTGCGCAATGGCGTGCTGATTACCCCCAGCTTCGACCAAGATATCTTGGAAGGGATCACCCGCGACAGCGTCCTCACTCTGGCCCGCGACCTGGGGATCCCTACCCAAGAACGGCCCGTTGACAAATCGGAGCTATTGATTGCTGACGAGGCCTTTTTAACCGGCACTGCTGCCAAGATCACCCCCATTCGCCAGATCGAGCAGTACGTCCTGCCCCCCTCCCGCCCCATCACCGAGCAGTTGCGGCAGAAGCTGACGGCAATTACCGAAAATCGGGATCCGGCCTATGCCCATTGGGTGAAGGTGATCCCTCTGAAAGAAAGCTAGTCCCTAGTCGAGGGGAGAAGCGTCATTATTAAACTGAGCACTCTAGATGGGTAGAGGGGGATCCCTTGCACGAAATTTCCATTACCTGGGCCGACTACCACCGCAAAATCGAGGAGTTGGCCGTCAAAGTCTACGAAAGCGGGTGGGAATTTAACCAAATCGTCTGTATTGCCAAGGGGGGGCTGCGCATCGGCGATACCTTGGCCCGTCTTTTCGACCTGCCCCTGGCTATTCTCTCAGCCTCTTCCTACTCTGGGCCCGGTAACCGCCAGCGGGGGCAACTGACCTTCTCGCGGGATCTAGCCATGACCACCGCCAACCTGGGCAGCCACGTGCTGTTGGTGGACGATCTGGCAGACTCCGGCATGACCCTAAAGCGCTCTGTCCATTGGCTCAAGCACCACTATGGCTTCTACATCGAGGAGATCCGCACCGGCGTACTGTGGTACAAGGCCGCCTCCGTCTATCAACCCGACTACTATGTGGACTATTTGCCGGATAACCCTTGGATCCACCAGCCCTTTGAGCCCTACGAGCAGATGACGCCCCAGCAGCTGATGCAGTTGCTACGCTCTTCCGGTTAGTTGAATTTGCTCAAATTGGCTTGCTCGCGGCGCCTGCAGTGTCTAACGTCAGTTGGACTTCTTGGCATGAGCTGTCTACTTACGATTGCCCACCCCCACTGCAAGCTCTGTTCCCCAGAAAAGTTGAATGACTTGCTCGTACAACAGAAACCACCCAGCCCTGGAAAGCTCCTTGCTCAACACAAGCAAAAGAGCAAAATTCGGATCCAACTTTCTAAACCGATATCATGTCTGCAACTTTTTCCAGATCTGAAGGATGAATCGCAATAATGTTTAGAGCAGAAACTGGGTATTGCTGAGGTCTGACCCTAGTTAGCTTATTCAGGAAACGATTGTACGTATAAAACTCATAGCCTAAAGGCTCCAGTATTTTAGCTGTAGCAGTTCCGGTAACCTTGGAGACATGTCTGTTCTCGAAAATAATGATAGGGTGGCCGGCGGCAAGTAATTCTAGCCCACCGGAGACAACCTGCTCTTCTGCACCTTCTGCATCAATCTTGATGAGATCAATCTGGGGTTCACCTCTCGAGCGCCAGACGGAGTCCAAGGTAACAAGGTTCACAATTTTTCCATCATCGTTTGGTTCCCGTTCTGACATCTGCTTCGGATCATCGACAGAATTGAAGACACTAGCTCTTTCTTCCCTTAGCTGAATAGTGCCTTCATGATCCCCAGCGGCAGCTTCGATAAGGAAGACAACATCTTCTAAGGAGCTAGCACTTATTGTTTTTTGCATACACCGAACACAGGAAGCTGTAGGTTCAATTGCAATCACGCTTCCTGTAGGACCTACTCGATGCGCAGCAAGGAAAGTGTATACCCCAACATTTGCCCCTACGTCGATTACATTCATCCCTTGTCTTAAAAAGTGCTTGCAGAAGCTAATCTCATCCTCAAACCATTCTCCTTGAGCAAGTAAGACGCGGGTGACGATACTTGAAAACGAAGGTTCGAGGAATAACTTGCAATTTTCGTAGTCAAAGTAAAGATCGGGCTGCGCAGGGGAAGAAGCTGTTTTCACTTGAGGTACAACCTCCCACATTGCAATTTGCTTGACCAGACTTGCTTGTTGATGGGTTGGGTCAAGGCCAAGTATGTGGTTGACTGGTATTAGCCCTTCTATCTTTTTCTGCGAGAGAAGCTCAATCGCTACCGCCAGAGCTGCTTGTTCATCATCTGGATCTATCGAATAAGTTAGGTTCCAAAATCGCATGGCTTCTGGGCTGTACACGACCCCAACGTGAGCAGCCATCCACTTGGCTAGATAGTATAGGTAACTGTATTTTGTATAAGCACCCGGATCCGCAGAACCTTCGCTTTCAACCCAGATAGGAACATCTGTCAACTGAGAAGGTTGCATACTTTGTGCTTCCGTGCATAGAAATTCTAGGAGAGCGTAGGCATCTTCAAAAGCGCGAGAGCGATCGCCCAATACCAATAGGGCATGGATTCGGTTTAGCCAACACGGAACATGATAGGGATCCCTTGCCAAGCCCCTTCGCCACAAAGACAGCGCTTCTTCCCAAGCGGATTGGTGCGTTGAAACCGAAGCATCAGCACTTAGGGATCGAATGAGCTGGATCCCAGCTTGATTCCATTCATCTGGAGTTGAGTACAAGTCGTTGGGGTGAAACGTATAAGTTTCGTGGGATTTACCTTCGAGAATGTGGAAGAAAGCAGCTTCCATGCTGCGGGCATGTTCTCTTGGATCCCAAATCACCGACCAACGGCGAGAATCCTTGATTTGCCTTTTGATCCGATTAATCCACTCTGGATCATTACCCAGTTGGATCCCGCGCTGGATAAACTCTTCTACCGACCAAGTAATGCAGTCTTCAAGACCAATATTTTTGAGCAGACTGTAGCTCATGCGGCCGTAGTAATGGCGACCTACCAAGGTGAGAACTGGCACGCCCATGTAGAGAGCTTCCATAGTGTGGGTTGCGCCTGTGTAGGGGAAGGTATCTAAAACCAGATCCACCAGAGCCAGTTGGCCGCGATGCTCTTCTGCTCTTCTGGTTCTAGCCAGGAACCGGACGCGATCTAAAACACCTAATTCTTTAGCTCTTTCTTGATAGTGTCTGATAATCGTAGCAATTTCCCCTGCGCCTTTGACAATGAGGACTCCATTGGGAACAGCCTTTAGAATTTGCAAGTGAGCATTGATAGAATCGTCAGTGCGCTTATAGGAGCTGGCCGCAGTAAGAAAGACGACGTCTCGCGTGCTTATTCTAAGCTCGGTTTCGAAGTTTATCTCATCGGCAGGGATAACGTCCAGATGCTCGACAGCGCAGTAGCTAGGCAAACGGATAATTTTCTCATGGTAATCGGCCTGAGCATCTCCGGGAAGAATATAGGGGTCGGCAAAGAAGTAATCAAACTCCGGCAGACCAACAGCATCTCCTCCCAGCCAACCAATCTGTATAGGGGCAGTTCGCAAAGCCGCTATAACGTTGGCATCCTGACTGGTAATGGAGTCCATGAAAACCATAATATCGATGCGATCCTCACGAGCTTTTGCAGCCACCTGGGGAGGTTTAACTTCTTCAGTAAAGAAGCGGAAGTAAAGGTTTTGATGTGAGCGAAACTTTTGATACATGTTGTCATAGCTAGCCACTTCTTCATTCTCTCGGCCTTGGTAGCAGTAGTAAGCAACATCTAACAGTTCACGAGATAAGTTTCGCAAAATGGCTTCGCTGAGAAAGCCTACTGAGTGTCGTTGGAAGCATTTGCCAAGAAAGCCGACTCGCAGTTTGCGACTGCTTGGGTTAGCTCTTTGATAGGCTTTCTGGTTCTTCTGCCAATACTCTGACCAGAGAAAATCTCGCTGGGAAGCCATTAGGCTTAGACAATCACTAAAGATCCTACCGGCAAGCTGCTGGTAATAACGAATTAGGGATCGATCATCAGTTAGGTAGCCCCAACAAACGCAAACCCGGAAGAGAACAACCTTAGCCGCAGTCAAGCTCTCAGGAAGATTTTCGTCACTTACTTCTAGAGAATTCAAGTCAATCAATGTCGATGAAAGAAGATCCATGATCTTCTGGATAGCAAAGTTTACACGTTCGGATCGGGCGGCGTAGATCAGCTTTCCTAAAGATTCTGCTAGAAGAGCTAGGCGTAGGGTAAAGTTCTCTTGCACCTGGGGGCTCTCGGCTGCTGTGAGAAGAGCTTCCCCCAAGGTGGAATAGCCATCGCTGGTAGAGTGCTCGAAAAGAGCAAAAGCTACTTTTTGGAAGAAGTCGTCGACCAGGTTCTCTATCGTCCACAAACCTTCATAGCGCCCCGCCTGCTCGGGATCTGCCGCATGAGCCAGTTGGGCTAGCAAAGCAGCAAATCCTGATTTTTGACTCCCCGGCAGATGAGCTTGTAAGGCTGTGGCCAGCTCAAAAAACAAATCCAAGTAGCCGTCATCCCAGAGTCGGGTGAGCAACTGGGTCAGGAGTGGCTCTTGGGTGATGTCCAAGGTCTCGTCGTCTTCCAGACTGGCCAGGCTCTCTAGCAAAGCCTGCCCGTAAAAGCCTACGGCCAGCTCGTCTTGAGCTTGCAAAGCCTGGAACAGCAAAATCTGAGTATTATCCCGCCGACTTGGTTCCAGCTCGAAGGCCATCTCCCGTAGCTTTAGGCAGACCTGGAGTCCCTGCTGTGGATCCTGCATGCGGCTATTTTCCAGACGGCCTGCGAGGGATAGTAATAGCTCCAAGACCTTCTCGCGGGGCAGGATCCTTGCCTTTACCAGGGGCGTGTAGGATTGGTAGGCGAGGCTTAGACGGTTGGAAATCAAAACTTGCTCCAGCGCCAAAAGGGTGATCGCTACTGGGTCAGACGGGGAAGCCCCTCCATCCAACTGCAGGGGTGGGGAAAGGTCAAAGAAGCCCCACAAAAACTCTCGCCAAGCATCTGCATCTTGCTCTGAGTACAGGGCGGCCAGCCATTCTGCAAAGGCATCGGGAGACTGCTGAAACAGTTGCTTGGCTTTTAGGATCCGGGCTTGCAGCGCAGGGTTCATGGGTCGAAGGGAGAGCACTGGTCTTAATCTGCCACGCTGAGACCGACTTGGCTAAACTACTGACTCTTTTCAGGCCCACCCCGTAAAGATCCGCAATTGTGCTCAGGGGCAGACTGTTATGAATCGCCCTCAAGCGGGGTAAGTTAGCACTGGCAGGTGAGCTGCACAGTTAACTCTCCAGTTTGTCAAAGGATCAAGTACCCATGAGCGCAAAATCTCGTCAGTCTCTGTTGCGGGCCAAACTGGCTCAGCAAATCCTCTCTAAAGCCAAGGGCTTTACTCTGATCGAGCTGTTGGTGGTGATTGTGATCGTGGGCGTGCTGTCTGCGATCGCTATTCCGCAGTTCTTGAACCAAGTCCGTCGTTCACGCGCTGCTGAGGGTCAAACAGCCTTGACGGCTGTCTCCCGTGCTTCCGAGGCTTACCGCCTTGACACGAGTGTCTACCCTGACTGGGAAAACATCGACCCCAACCAATGCAATAGAACTGACAGGGCTATACCTGACTACTGCGGGGTAAAGGGTGACAAGTTCCTGAATGACCCGTGGGTTGCAATTACCCCTATCTACAAAGAGCCTGTGTTTACGGAAGAACCTGGAAGCCAGACGGGTGTGAGGATCACAACGGAGGCTGACACTGGTAAAGGGCCTGCCTACGTCAACCTTGGCAACAACCCTATTAAGTGTGAGATTGGTCTTGGGGATCAAGCCACCGAAGTTCAGCAGAACAGTCCATACTTTGTGGGTCGCTCCTGCAACGTGTTTGATGACTAGTCAATACCTTGTTGCAGATCGCTTCTGCGGCCTGCTTGGCTAACTTTATATGACTTGGTCATCTATTTGGCTCCCCATACCGGGGAGCTTTTTTAGTGTTCTATGATGTCGGGAGAGATTCCCAGCTCTGTAGTTTTGACGCAAGATGATCTAGCGGTTGGCGGGCTTGAGTTATTGCCTCTCCAGACAACCTCGACCCAGGATGTGGGCGGATTAAGGGGAAACTTTAAACTGCTTTGGGAAGTTCAGGGATGGAGGTCGATCAACCAAACCTTAAACTGATCAACAGAAACGCTCTCAAATACTACAGCTATCAAGAAGCCTGGAGACGCATAAAGCCGGCACAGGCAGAGGGATTTCTTTTGGAAGTGTGACCATCGTAGAAAGTATCATTACTGACCGCTTGACTTCTCACCTAGTCAAGGTTGAGAAGTTCATTCCTAGTGCCCAAAACTACTCGTTCTAATGTACCCGGATCCACCCCCAGTTTCGCAGTCTTTGGGCAAGGATTGCTACTCGCTTCGAGTTCATTGCTGAGCAGCCCCTGTGCAGAGAGCATGATCTCTGCTAGTTGCTCGCTGGTGAGGGAAGAGATCTTTTCTTGGACTTTCTCTTGGGCCAGCATTTTTGCACTCAGGACGAGTAGATTAAGCCATAGGTCAACTGGACAGAGTGGATACAGTCGCTAGCAACTGTGAAGGATAGTGAATGCGAGTGAGGATCCCCTTCTCTGTGAGGTTTTGGTTGATTGTGAAATCGTCATAAAGTATAAACTTTTGATAAATGTCTACCAGCTCGTTTGTATTTCCTAAGCAGTAGGCATCTCTTGAGAGCAGATGAAAGGGAACTCGAATGGGATTAGATTTTGAGCGCCACCAATAGTCAGGAAAGTTTCCCAGTTGGGCGTATTTTTTGTAGTAGTTCTGAAATCCGCAGTTTAAGTAGTGCAAAATAGAAGGGGATGATGTTACTAAGGTATGATCTTCTGGAATATCAAAGCTGTGTACGCTATTGGGCAAAAGAGTGAGATGGATCCGAGCTGCTGACTTTCCATTTTGATAAGCCAAAAAGTATTGGCTCTTACCGGAGATGCTCTGAAACTCAGCATAGAATCCGGGATCCAAAATAGCAGGGTTTTTCTTAAATAAAGTGACCTCGCGGAAGTAGTCTTCGATCTCAAACGCTTCAGGAGCTGCCTCGTAGTTTAAGAAGTGAACTTGCAGTATATCGTTATCTAGTTGGTCAAACCAGTCTAAAGTAAGCGCCTCGCCGAGATAGAAGAGCTCATCCCCATCAATATGAATAATCCAATCCATACCTTGCTCAAGAGCGAGTTGTATGGCGGTTTCTACATTAAGAATCTGGCGAGCCATGACCTCATAGCCAGCATGAGGGCCATACTTTGGGTAGAGAACATTTCCCAGTGCTTGTTGGACTTGCAAAGCTTCATCGTTGGGAATAGCCGTTACATTGGAAAACTTAAGTGCTACCTGAACAGCGAGATCCTCCGGATCGTCAAAGAAGATATAGATATGGGCGATTCCGAGAGCAAGGTGATAGCGAATGAACGACTCCAAGCACACCCCTGGATCCCGAACGGTGGTCACAATACAGACTCTGGCCATAGTGGAGCTGCAAGCCTTTTAGGTAAATTGCTTGGATCCTAGCCAAGTATTGACGGTAAAGCGACTATCGGCAAAGGCTTGACTATGACTAAATACCGGCAGGATCTCGTGCAAACAACTGCTGAGGAAGAAGACGATGCTATTGTTGGTCGGGATCACCTCATCGTAGGCTCCATAGAGAATTGGCGGATGGGGCTTTCGTCTTTGGGTGTCGTAGATGCGCAGCTCACCTCCTCGGTAAGGCTTTGGCTCTTTGTGGAAGTAGTACACGCAGCTCACCTGACGGAAGGCTGTTTGCAGGTAGGAATTATCGATGTGGGGGACGAAATAACAACTATCATAGCTGGCAATCATCTCCATCTCAAAGATTTGAATGTCGAAGTTCTCGATGCCTAGCTCAGCGAAAATCTGGGGAGCAACAGCCGCAATTTTTTCCCGCAGCAGGGCTCCATACTCCTGAAAGTGGGCAAAGTCCAGCCGCAGGGAGCGACGAAATTTTAGTGACTCGGCCTCGGTGTTGTTTTTACTATAGCTTCTGGAAGGAACAAACTTGTCCTGGTGGGTAATTGCATGCTGGAGAATGGCTTGGTTGATCTCTTGAGGCAGGAAGTTGTCCAGCTTGATGTATTTACAGGGGTAAAACCGGGTGGGTTCTGAAGGATCCGGCTGAGCAAAGGTGAGGGATACCGGGTTAGCAGACAGTAGTGATCCAGGGCCGATTGTTTGGATATAAGCAAGATCCTGTTCGGTTAAGACCTTGTGCTGGGGATCCCAAGTGAGGAGATGGATCCCTTGGCCTAGATTGGGCAAAATCTTCTGCAGGTGAAAACTGGGATCCACCCCCATCAAATCTAGGTTGGCTTGGGCTATGGCTCCGTAGCGGCAATGGTTAACTAAGTATAGGGCTAAGTCAGCCAAGTAATTCCGCAGTAGCAACGATCGAAGTAGATGGGTGCGATAATCGGTGAGCTCAGTCTGGAAGCAAACGCCAATCTGGGTCTCTGGGAACCAGTGCCATAGATCTGCTAGAAGGGCAGGAACAGAACCTTCCAAAAGTAGAACCCGTTCTTCTAATCCCAATTGAGAAATTTGAGTTTGGATATCTTCCGTGCTAATTGGCTTTTCGGATGAGTTCTGCAGAGGATCCCGCAGAATCACCGCCAGCTTTTCAGTATAGCGAAGCATTGCCTGCAGAATAGCTGCGGACTCTTCCCAGCCAATCTGGCAGAAGATCTGTTGGGCAGGGAGACGAGCTAAGGCCCAGTCCAATAGCTGGGTGAGACTCTGGGTTTGCTCCAGTTCTAAGGCAAGATCCTGTGCGAGGTCTTGGCGCTGCATGGAGAGGGATCCCTGACGTCTGCTCTAGCTTAATGTACCCGGATCCACCCCCAGTTCTCACAACTTTTAGGCCAGGCGCTCAGCCCTTTGCTGCTCCAGTTCAGCCTTGGCAGGCATCAGTTCCCCAGCGGCAGTGGCCCACAGAATCCAGGTGGCCTCCTACCCTCCCACTTCGCTGGGTACAGCCTCAAAACCTCGCTCGGCATGGGTGGTGGAGATGAGCAAGTCCATCTGGCATGTGTGCCGCCAGCTTTCCATGGGTATGCCATTGTCGTAGGAGAGCTCGTCTTGGGTAGGGGCCATCCAGGCAGGTAAACTGGATTCGGCTCTTGCAGACAGGGATCCATGGGGTTGCTTATAACCTATGCTCGGCTTATCGTTTTCCAGGGCAACAGAGATCCCTTGTTGTTGTGTCCAATCCTAGTAGCCTGTAGGAGCTAGAAGAACCTGCCGCTCAACTTGGGGAGTCGAGAAATGCAAGACATCAAGGCCAATGCTCCGCGAATTCTCCTCAATTGGCCAACTCCGCCAGACTATATCCCGCCCCCGCAGCTTTCAGATCGGCAGGTCAGTCTTTGCCCCAAGAGGAGAGCCAAGGGCTTTGGACTAAACTTTGTCAATCTCTCTAAGGAATTGGTGGAGTGCCCAGAGGGAGACTATGACCTCTATGACTTTGTGCAGCAGTCTGAGCAAATTACAAATAAGGAGTTTGACCTAGTTATTGTTTGGACTTCCAGCTTTGACCAGAGTAATCCCCTAAATACAAGGAAGTTTAAATGCCCCACACTCTTGCTAGCTGGAGACACCCACCACTGGGAGTTTCCCATCAACCATCTCTTGGCCTACTGGGCTACTGAAGGCTTTGATTACGTCGCTACTGCCTATAACTTCCAGCATTTGCACTGGTTTGCCGCAGCAGGCGCTGAGAATCTTGCCTGGTTGCCTCTTATCTCCATGCGCACTGTTACCCACGATTGGGTGGAAGATAGAGAAAATCAAGTGGTCTTTATCGGCCAACAGGGATCCCGCCATCCCAGGCGTTGCCGGCTGGTTCAAGCCATAAAGAATGCAGATTTGCCCATCCTCATCAAAACAGCCAACCGCCAAGAGGCAGCCAAATGGTTTGCCCATTCTCTGATTTCCTTTAACTGCAGCTAAAATGGGGATCTGAACTTAAGGAACTTGGAAGTGATTTCCGCGGGGGGCTTTCTGCTTACTGACCAGCTCTCCTTCGCCTCAGGATTGGACGAACTTTTGGCGCCCGGCACCTACTGCGACACCTACAACTCCGAAGCCCAACTCCTGGAGAAAATCCGCTACTACCTAGACCATCCCCAGGAGGCCATTCAAATTGCCCGCCGCGCTTATCACACTTTCGACCAACACTGGCATCCCCGCCACCGCATTCAGAACCTGCTGGACTGGGTGTTTGGGGGAGAGCTGCCGGAGCCCTTTCGTTACTCGCCCCGCTCTGATGTGCGCTACTTTGTCAGCACGGCCAGCTCTGCCTGGATAGACACACGACTAGGAATCTACGAGCCCATTCAAGAGCTGCATCGCGTGCAGGAGCGACTGAGGGTGACTGAGGGTATTTGTTGGCCGAGGCTGTCCTGGGGTGATAGCCGCGGACTTGCTGGACCTGCCGCGGCTGGAGCTGTATGTGGAAGAGGGGTTTGGGGATCCGTGTGCCCTGCTGCAGCAGGTTGGAGTGCCCGAGCGAGTTCATGAGGTGAGGGGGGAGCCAGCCAGTTGGCCTAGTTTTGATGCGGTGGTGTGCACGGTGGGAGACTTGCAGCGGCTGGGGCGGCCTTTGAGAACCAGCTTTGCTTTCATCCTGGGAGAAGACACCCAGCTCCTCTTTGCCAATGCGGGAAACATAACAGAAACTTTTCTCATTGACTTAGTCCAAGGCCGCAGCTCCGTTCCGTCAGCTTGGCTGTGGGGGTACGAAGGCGTCGAGTACGAAGGAACGGTGGCCAGACTTAGTCGAGTCTATCAGCCTGCTGTTTCTGTTCTTTCTGATGTCAGGGTTGTCGTGGATGTGAGGGCCGGGGTAGGTGTGGCCAGCGCTTGTTTCAGGACTTTTCACCCTGAGGCGGCCATTCATTGTTTCGAGACGAACCCTTTGGCCTTGCACCTACTGCAGCAGAATGCTTTGACTTTGGAGAACTGCTTTGTGCATCCGGTGGGGCTGGCGGGGCAGGATAGTTGCAGAACCTGTCGCCTCTGGCCGGAGGATCCTCAGGCCGAGTGGGGAGTGGAGCAGCTGCTCCCTTTCCGGGAAGCCAGGGCAGCCCTCAAGGAGTTGGGTTTGGAGCCCATCGATGTGCTCAGGGTGGCTACAGGTGGAGATGAGGTGGAGGTGTTGACCAGCTTGCAAGAGCAGCTCAAAGACATCAAGGTGATTTACGTGGAGTTTACTTCTGAGCAAGACCGCAAGCAGATTGACCAGATGTTGGATCCCTCTCATCTCCTCTGGCAGGGGGAGATTTCTCAAGGTAACTACGGCTGTCTCTGTTACCTGAGCAGAGCTTACGTTTAGGTAAAGTAGCTGAACAAAGTAAAAAAATGAGCCACGGAGCGGAACAAATACGACTCTCTCTCAGATCTAAGCTTCCTCTTTAGGTCTACCTGCATGTTATCTTGCCTGTAAAGTCATCTTATCCCTAACTGAACTGACTATAACTGGAAAAAACTATACTGGGCAGACAAGTCAGGAGAATTTCTAGCCATCTTGTAGTAGATGTCAGACTGGATACTTACAAACAAACTTCTAGCCGGGATCCAAGCCCAGCAAGCAGGAGATTTGCGACAAGCAGAAGCCATTTACTCCGAGATCTTGGCGGAGTTTCCTGAGCAAGCCGACGCTTTGCACCTGCTGGGAACGGTGGCCCAGACCAAGGGGGATTTGGAATGGGCAGCTGCGCTAATTGCCGAGGCTATTGAGTTAAATCCTTGCGTAGCTCTTTATCATCACAACTTAGGCGTGGTCTACGAGTCTTCGGGCCAATGGGAGAAAGCCTTATCCTGCTACCGGCAGAGCTTAAACCTCAATCCCGATGCCACTCTTTCCGCCTTTCAAGCTGGCAAGATCCTCGTTAACTTACGTCGCTGCGAAGAGGCGATCCCCCTGCTCAATTCCCTGTTGGTAAACTCGGATCGAGCAGCAGGGATCCCTTTGGAAGAGGTGCATCTGAATCTGGCCATCGCCTGCCGAGATCAAGGAGAACACGCTGTTGCCTTGGATCACCTGGAGAAAGCATTGGCTTTGGATCCCCAGTTAGAACAGGCTCGTTGGTTTTATCATCTGTATCTGCCAGCAGTCTATCGGAGCGAGGAAGAACTCAACTCCTTTCGTGCTCGCTTTATCGAGCATCTGGATTGTCTTATTGAGGAAACTCCCCTAGAAACAGAGGAGCAACGTCGCACAGCGCTGTGGGCATCAGGACTGGGAACCAATCACTACCTACAGTACCAAGGCTACAACGACCTGGATTTGCAGAAAAAATATGCCCAGTTTGTTCAACGTATAGTCAACGCTTGCTATTCCCAGTGGAGATATCTTCCTTGCCAATCCCAACCAGGGGATCCCCTCCGAGTTGGGTTTGCCTCAGCTTCCATGCGAGCTTGCTCTTACAGCCGCTTATCTCTGGGTTGGGTTAAGTACCTAAATGCCAATTGGATTGATGGACAGGCTAACTTTGAGCGGAAGTTTCAAGTTTTCGCTTATCACTTGGATCCCAGAACCGATTTCATGACAGACCGGTATCGTCAATATGCCGATGTGTTTCGACACATTCCCACCGGACTTGAGGATGCAGCCCGACAAATCCTGCAGGATCAGCTAGATATTTTGGTGTATTTGGAGATTGGTCTTTCACCTCTTATTCTGCAACTGGCTTCCCTGCGACTGGCACCGATACAGTGCTCCACTTGGGCTCATCCTATAACTTCTGGACTTTCTACGATTGACTATTTCCTCTCCAGCGATTTAATGGAGCCAGAGGATGCTCAAGAACATTATAGTGAAACCCTGATTCGTTTACCTCATTTGGGCACTTGCTTCGAAAAGCCGGTTTTGCCTCAGCAAAAGCGCTATCGAGAGGATTTCGGCCTGCGCAGAAACGCAGTGGTTTACCTAGCTTGTCAATACTTGGGTAAATATCTGCCCCAATATGACTATCTTTTTGCCGCTATTGCTCAGCGAGTGCCCAACGCTCAATTTGTTTTTTTGGCTCTACCCAATGCTGCTATTGCCCGACAATTTCGGGAACGGCTCACCCGGGCTTTTTCTTTGTATGGCCTCAATGTAGAAGACCACTGCCTGATCCTGCCCGGATTAGACCATCAAGACTACTTGGATCTCAACCGCTGTGCGGATCTCATGTTGGATTCCTACGGCTGGTCAGGTGGGATCACCACCCTAGAAGCCGTTGCGATTGGGTTACCTGTAATCACTTGCCCTGGAAAGCTGATGCGGGGGCGGCATACCTATGCCATTCTCAAAAGAATGGAGCTGGACAGCTTAATTGCCTCGGATCTGAAAAGCTATGAGGATTTGGCCGTAAAACTGGGATCCGATTCTGAGTTTCGCTACCACATGGCTGAGGAGGTTCGGCAGCGATGCCACCTACTCTTCGAAGATCGAGAATGTGTGGCAGCCCTGGCCCATTTCTTCCTCACCAGGAAGCCCGACGCCAGTAGTGGTTAGCCCACTGCGAAAAAGGGTTTTGCTCTGGATCCCTTCCTGAGGACAAAATTGGCTCAACGGCCCCACTACGCCCTTGAAGCTCCCTTCTCGAGGTCAACAGCGGAACAGCCCCCCCAGGCCGGTGCAAGCCTAAACGTGGGAAAATCCTGTCAGTGATCTGCATTTTGCTGAGAATTGCTCAGAGCATCGTAATCTAGAGGAACATTGACATCCGGTGTCCGGAGGAGTGCTTATGCCAGGGCTAGCATCGAATGCTTCTAGAGCTCCGCAGGGATCCCTGCAGAGGCTGTTCTTGGGCCTTTTGGCCTCGGCTGCGGTTTTGGCAGGTTGTGGAGGAAGTGGAGGGAGTACAATACCGCCTCTAGTGAACGTCTGCGAACAAGCCTTCAGCCCAGACTTTTTCGCTTCGATTGGCCTCCGCCGACAGGGGGATAGGCGCAGTGGAACCTTGGGGCCGAATAGCCTTTTGGAGTTTTATTTTGATGAGGAGGGCAATTTTCGAAATGCCCGGGAATTCCCACCCCCTCCCGGCACGTTTACCTTTTATTCAGATGCGTTTCTTTACTTTCCCTCTGCAGCCAACGTTACGGGGGTTACGATCCGGCTGACCAGCCAGGTTTTTGATCCGCTGTTGGCTATCGGCAGCTTTGATAGCAACCGGAGATTCGATCCTGACGTTTTTGTAAATGATGATGCTGCCCCTGGCAACTTTACCACCTCTCAGCTAACCATCCCCGTGCGGCAAAACCGCTGCTACTTGCTCCAGGTGCAAAGCTACTGGGCGCAAAATGCCTCTCCAGCCGCTGGGCCGGGCAGCCCTGGGCGAGGCCCTTACACCATCGAAGTTGTGAGCGAAAGCTTTGCTGCTCCTCCTCCACCGCCTCAACGGCAACAGAAACCGGAGGATGGAGAAAACGGCGGTGGCGGTGATCGGGGAGGAGGCGTAGGTATTTAGCTCTGCCGTGTGAGCCTAATGGCGAAGCTGGCGCTACCACAGGTAGCCGTTCCTCGAATCGAGCGCCCGTCAGCGCTGACAGTGCCGCTCCAAGTGATGGTTGGGGTGCCACTACCCGCTGCCTTACCGCTGACAGAAAGTTGGTTGCCGATGAGCTGGCCGCTGCGTTCGGAAAAGCTGGGGGAGGAAACGCTGATCTGGTTGCCCTCCTGACGAATGGAGACGGTTTCCTGGACGCCAGCCGCAACATTGACCTTGCACAGGGATCCCTGCCAGATAAAAGATCCTCCCTCGTAAAGCCACTCGCCGCTGAGGGCCAGCTCTGCCGCAGGTGTTGGCGTTGCTGGGGCAGGTGTGGCAGTGGGAGTAGGAGGTGGAGGCGGGGTGGGGGTAGGAGTACGAGGGACAAGCGGGGTGAATCGAGGGATAGGGGTAAGCGTCGGTGTCGGAGTGGGTGTTGGTGCTGGAGTCGGGGTGG
>NZ_JANSIL010000094.1:0-14671 GCF_047462015.1 Synechococcus sp. R5-13
CAGAGCAGGCTCAGGGCTACTGAAAGCCCGCTCCGTACCGCTTTAGCGGTCGGAGTCGGGTAGTTTACAGGACAATCCCTTTCACGACAACAGAAGAGATCCCGGAGCTGTTCTGCTTAAGACCTAGGGAGTCGGTGTGGCAGAGGGGATGCGCAGCTCCACAGCCGTATCCAGGCGAGAGCGTGGGGGTGGGGCTTCTCCCTGAGCCAGTTCTAGGTACTGGGCCAGCGGGTGATGCTCCTTCCAGCGGGATCCCACCTCAGCAGCCATCTGGGTGACTTGGATTTGATAAAGCTGGGCCAGCTCGGCAGCATTGAGGTTGCCCCGCTCCACCTGATCGCGACTGGCCTCGGCCAGGATATCTACCACAAGGTTGCCTTGCTCATCAAACCGCCACAGTTCCAGGCGGCTGCGGGAACGCAGGCTCAGCTCCGTTGGCGAAGCCGGTCGGGTGAGGACATCGACGCGGGCAATGACGATGGCTTCCAGGCCCAGGTAATCGAAAAATTGGCCCACCGCCTCCGGCTTGCGGCGATCCCACTCAAACAGCTCGTAGATGGGCCAGCCCACCTTCTGCAAAATGGGCTGAATGCGACGGTTGTCCAGGGGCACCACCTTCTCGCCGTTGGGGATCAAGCCCAGACGCACTGCCTCTATGGCCAGGCGCTGGCCCAACAGTTGGGTGTGCTCCAACCCTCCCACCCCCAAAATGCCAAGGCGACGACGGGGTTGAGGCCGAATGGGCACCTGCAAAACCACATCCACAGGGGTGGTCAGGCCCGCTTGCAGCAGGATCTCCTGCTCTGCCTTTTCATAGTCGGGGTGCCACACCGTCAACAGCCAACGCCCGGCTGGGGCTTGGTCTAGCTCAAAAGCGCCCCGCTCATCGGTTTGAATCGGCTGATTGGGGTTCTCCATGCCCTCCAACTGCACCTGTGCCCCCGCCACAGGTTGTCCCACGCTGTTGCTCACCTGCCCCACCAGCCGCGCCGTTCCCTGGGGCTGCCCTCTGTTTTGGGAGGGAAACAACGGCGTCAACCGCGGAATGGGGGTGGCCGGAGCCTGAGCCAGCGCTCCTGAAGCCAGTGCCAGCCAGCCGCAGAGGGCCAGACTGCCTGTTCGCGAGAGCGTTGCGTAGCGATAGCTAATCCTGTGCCGGAGAGGATGAAAGAAGAAAAAAGGCATGGCGAAGGTTGCATCCGGTAGTAGCAGTCGGTTCTATTCTGCTCCGCACCCCTGACGCGAACAGGGCAAGATCCTGCTGCAGGGATCCTCACCCCGAAAAGGGGTTGTTGGCTTGCCATTGTTGGACAAACACCGGCACCATGTTGCGCACCTGCAGCCGAAACAGGCCCGCTGCCGCATCTTCAAACATCGGATCCCCGCCCACATCATCCCGCCCATAGGCTTCGTAGTAGCGAGCCCGATCCCCAGGCCGATCCCTCTGCAAGTCCACCACCACCACCACCCCGCGGCTGCGCAGCTGGTTGGGGGTGAAGTTGGGAATTTCCACCGGCACCGTCGGGGCCACAAAGCGTAAGGCCGTATTCAGCAGAGAGTTGCCCTGGCGGTTGTAGTCCCGCGAGATCTGCATCTGGGTCAAAAGGATGTAGCGCAATCCCAGGGCATCCCCGATGGCCTTCAGCTTGGCCAAGTCGGCGGTGTAGCGCTCATCCCGATCCAACAACGTTAGGCCCTGGGTGAGGGGCAGAAGCGGCTCAAACCGAGGATCCGGCCCCAAAGGCCCCTTCAAGAGCAGTACCGGTCGCTGGGGCTGCAACTCCTTCAGGGCCATGCTGAGGTGGCGGGCCAGCTCATCCGAGTAAACGGGTTCATCCGGCAAAAGGCCAATGCCCTCCGGCTGGCGGGTCGGTTCCCCTGGCGGCAGGCGAATATCCTGAGTGGAGACAAAGCCGGCCCGGACTTCCACCTGGGTGCTGGTCAGGGGAAAACCCGGCACCTCCACATCCACCAAATACAGGCCGGCCGGCAGTTCCGGCAGCACGTAAGTGCCGTCGGCAGCAATGCGGACGGTTTGCCTGGGTTGGGTTGGCGTGGCGGCCAGGTGCAAAACCCCGGTCTGAACGGGTTGGCCGGCAATATCCAGCACCCGCCCGGTCACCACACCGCGGTTGCCTGGAGAGGGGACTCCCCCGTTCAGGACCTCTGTCCCGCCGTCGCCAACTTGAGCCTGAATATCCTGCAAACGGCGCAAAGCTGGGATCCCTGCTGCCACCACCCACAGATCCCGACCGTCTAACATCACCAGACCCGTCGGTTGTCCCTGCAGCCGCAGTGAGGCTGCCAATCGCCCCGTCTGCAAATCCACCAGTTGCAGGCGGTCGCTATCGCGGGAGGTCACGTAAGCCCAACGTCCATCCGGGGAAAGGGCCAGCCGCGTCGGTCGCCAATCCAGGCCAACCCGCTGCAGGGCCTCGCCGCTGCGGCTCAGATCCAGCACTGTTAGATCTTGGCTGCCGGAGTTGAGCACCACCAAGCGTTGCCGTTCGGCATCCAAAGCCATCGCTTCCGGAGTATTGCCGCCGCGCCAACGGGCCAACAACTCCCCATTGTCTGGGTTGACCACCAGCAAACTGAGGGGATCCTCCCCGGCTAGGCCCACAAACAGGGATCCCCGCTCCGCATCGTAGGCCAGCGCCAAAGGAGGGCCGGGCATCGGCAAATTGCGGGCTTGCGGCTGCTCTGAGGGGTCGCTTTGGCGTTTGTGCTCCGCACCGCTGCTGCGAAGGGGAGCAGCCATCACCGCCAAACTCTGGGCAGAGGGCAGGGAGGCAAAAACCCGCCCTGTGGCCGCATCCACGGCAATATCCAAAACCCCTGCCGGCAACCCATAAGCCTGAATCAGCTCCCCCGTCAGCAGATCGAGGGCCACCAGCCCAGGGGCATTGGGGCCAGAGGCGTAGACCACCTGCCGTGCCTCATCCACCCGCACCACACTGGGAGCAAACCCCACCGCCACCTGCCACAGGGGATCCCCGCTGGCCCCATCCAGCAGAGTCACCGCCTGCTCCTCCAACAGCCCAACCGCGACCCAGCCCCGATCCGGTACCCCATCGATGCGATCGGCAGAGCTGCGCAACGGCAAAAGCCAATCCCCCTCTGTCCTCAGGCCGTTCCCATCCGCAGAAAAGTTCCTCCCAGCAGAGGAAGAGCCTGCCTCCGGCGAAGGGATCCCTTGCCCCAACACAGGGGATCCCAGCCCCAGCACACCACTCAGCACAACCAGCCATTGCCACCGCATGGCCTTCTCCACCCCACAGTCGCGCCTACTTTGACTCAGGAGATCCTCGCCCAACCAGCATAGCCAACCCGACTGTCCGCTCGCTGTCAGCAAACCCAAACACATTTTGACAGGTTGCCCAGACGAACATAGAATGGATATTCGCTGGTTTTGTCAGGATCAACCATGAAGGTGCGGCCTTCCGTCCGTCGGATCTGTGAGAAATGCCGAGTCATCCGCCGCCATGGTCGGGTGATGGTGATCTGTTCTTCCAACCCCAAGCACAAGCAGCGGCAGGGCTAGAGGTTCGATGCAGGATGTGTCCAGCCTGCAATGGGAGACAGAGGCAAAGGCTTCCGACACAACCGAGCAAAACGTTGGCTAGACCTCTCGGTGAGCATGGATCCCAAGACCGGCATCTCTACAGCAACATTTCTCTGAATGAGGATCCCATCTCAGGCAGGCAACTCAATCCTTACTGGGCAAGTGTGTTCGAGTTGGTTTGATTTGAAAGGTACCCCTGACTATGGCACGGATTGCGGGAGTTGACATCCCCCGAGAAAAGCGAGTGGAGATTGCCCTGACCTATATTTACGGCATTGGGCTGACCCGCTCCCGCCAAATTTTGGCGAAGACCGGCATCAATCCGGATACTCGTACCCGCGACCTCACCGACGCTGAGGTGGCCGCCCTGCGAACGGTGGTGGAGGGCGAATACCAGGTGGAAGGGGATCTGCGCCGCCAGGAGGCGATGAACATCAAGCGGCTGATCGACATCGGCACCTATCGAGGTCGTCGCCATCGCCTGGGTCTGCCCGTGCGTGGTCAGCGCACCCGCACCAACGCCCGCACCCGCAAGGGGGTCAGGAAAACGGTGGCCGGCAAGAAGAAAGCTCCTGCCAAGAAGTAGTCGCTCGGCTTTGCGCGGAAGGCAGAAGTCTTCCACCATCCCGAATCCCAACCCCAAACAGTCGATTGCAAGGACACCTGGATCATGGCTCGGCAGCAACGGCGCGGACGTAAAGTCAAAAAGAACATCCCCAATGGGGTGGCCTACATTCAGTCCACCTTCAACAACACCATCGTCACCATCACGGATCCCAACGGCGATG
Organism: Synechococcus sp. R5-13; assembly: GCF_047462015.1. NCBI lineage: Bacteria > Bacillati > Cyanobacteriota > Cyanophyceae > Synechococcales > Synechococcaceae > Synechococcus > Synechococcus sp. R5-13. Next base: position 4,354 of record NZ_JANSIL010000094.1, read on the forward strand.
TGGTGTCTTGGGCCTCGGCAGGTTCTACGGGCTTCAAAGGGGCCAAAAAGGGCACTCCCTTCGCCGCCCAAATGGCAGCAGAAAGTGCGGCGCGTCAAGCCATGGAGAACGGCATGCGCCAGATCGAAGTGATGGTGAGCGGGCCGGGAGCCGGTCGAGAAACCGCCATTCGCGCTCTACAGGCAACGGGCTTGGAAATTACCCTTATTCGAGATATCACCCCCATTCCCCACAACGGTTGCCGTCCCCCCAAGCGGCGGCGTGTCTGAAGGATCCCGCGTTGAGGGCTGGTCGAGCGTCTGTAGGGGGTTTTCTCCAGAGCTACGCCATGCCCCAGCGAAGGTCTGCCCAAGCGTGAGATGACCTCGAAGTTTCATCAGTTCTCCAAACGGATATCGAGCCAGACGGACGGGGCCACTATGATGATTCAAACCAGCCGAACCCTCCCCCACTCTCTCGGCAGCAAAGCGAGCTCAAGCGCTGTTGCTTACCAGACCGAGTGTGTTGAATCTCATCGGGATGATAACGGCGTTCACTACGGCAAATTTGCTCTGGGGCCACTGGAGCGCGGCCAAGGGATCACGGTGGGCAACGCTTTGCGGCGGGTGTTGCTCTCCAATCTAGAAGGGACGGCGGTGACCGCTGTACGCATTGCCGGGGTGACCCACGAGTTTTCCACGGTGCCGGGGGTGCGGGAAGACGTGATGGAGATCCTTCTAAACATGAAGGAGCTGGTGCTGCGCTCCAGTTCCCCCGAGACTCAGGTGGGCCGCTTGGTGGCTCAGGGGCCAGGGGAAGTTACTGCTGAGAAGCTGCAATTGCCCAGCGATGTGGAGGTGATCAACCCCCGTCACCACATTGCCACCCTGGCGGAAGGGGCGATTTTGGAAATGGAGTTCATGATTGGCCGGGGACATGGCTACCGCGCCGTCGATTACTCCGACAGCAAAGCGATGGCGATTGATTTTCTGCAGATCGACTCTGTCTTCATGCCGGTGCGCAAGGTGAACTACGCTGTGGAAGCAGCTCGGGTGGGCCAATTCCTGGAAAAAGATCGGCTAGTATTGGAAATCTGGACCAACGGCAGCCTCACCCCGCAAGAGGCCCTCAGCCAAGCGGCCCGCATTTTGGTGGGCTTGTTCGCACCGCTGCAGGAGGTCAGCTTCGATGCTCCTGTGCCGCCCAAGCCAGACGAGGACAACCAAAAAAACCAGATCCCCATCGAGGAGCTACAGCTCTCGGTACGGGCCTACAACTGTCTGAAGCGAGCTCAGATCAACACGGTAGCCGATCTGCTGCTCTATACCGAGGAAGATCTGCTGGAGATCAAAAACTTTGGCCAGAAGTCTGCCGAAGAGGTGGTGCAGGCTTTGAAAGCCCGCTTTGGTCTGACACTGCCCCGCACCCGCGAAAAAGGCAAGGCCTAGAGTTTAGGTTCCGTCTCAAGCATCTGCACCGCTAGCACAACCGCGTCAAAACGCAAGGATCCCCGAAGAGTGTAGGACACAAGACAGAGGTTACCATGCGCCACCGCCGTCGTACCCCCCACCTCAATAAGCCCGCCGACCAGCGCAAGGCCCTGATGCGGGCGCTGACCACGGCTCTGCTGCGGGAAGGGCGGATCACCACCACCAAAGCCCGCGCCAAAGCCATTCGGGCCACCACCGAGAAGATGATTACCCTGGCCAAAGAGGGATCCCTGGCGGCGCGGCGACAGGCGCTGGCCTACATCTACGACAAGGAGCTGGTGCGCTCCCTGTTTGAGCAGGCTCCTGAGCGCTACCGGGATCGGCCCGGTGGCTATACCCGCATCTTGCGCACCGTGCATCGGCGGGGGGATGGAGCAGAAATGGCGGTCATCGAGCTGGTGTAGCGGAAAGGGATCCATGCCGTACCGTCGCATTGCCCTGAGAATTCAGTACCTCGGCAGCAGGTTCTATGGCTGGCAGCGCCAGGCAGCCCGCCGTACCGTGCAAGGGGTGCTGGAGGAGGCGATTGCGTCGCGGGCGGGGCATCCGGTAACCCTCTATGGGGCCGGTCGCACCGATACGGGGGTTCATGCTGCAGGCCAGGTGGCCCACTTCGACACCACCTCCGGTATCCCTGCGGCGGAGTGGTCGAGGGTGCTGAACGACTGTCTGCCGGAAGATGTGGTAGTGCTGGCTTCTGCTCAAGTGCCTGACTCCTGGCACGCCCGCTTTTCGGCTCGCTGGCGCCGTTACCGCTACCTGATCCTGAACCGGGAGCGACCGGATGTGTTCTGGCGCCTCTTTAGCTGGCAAGTGCGTTGGCCTCTGCAGGTGGAGCCGATGGCGGAAGCCCTGAATTCCCTGCTGGGGGAGCACAGCTTGGAAGCCTTCCGGCGGCGGGGATCGGATCGGCCCCACTCGCGGGTACAGGTGCAGGAGGTGCTCTGCCAGCGGCTGGGGGACTTGATCAGCATTGAGGTGCAGGCCAGCGGCTTCCTCTACCGGATGATGCGGCTCTTGGTGGGATCCCTAGAGGTGGTGGGCCGGGGCCAGCTCAGCCCGGCACAGTTTGTCCACCTGTGGCAACACAACGACTGGAGCCAGATGCGCACCCGCTACAGCGCTCCTCCGCAAGGGCTGTGCCTGACGGATGTGGGCTATGCTGCGGATCCCTTCGGTCAACAGTTCGCCCACTCGCCGCCCTTTTGGGCCTTGCCCACAGAGCCTCCCTCCGCCCTCCGGTCGCCGGCTGCGTTGGCCCATTCCTGCGGTTGATCTGGGCGATCTCCAAGCTTGTCCTGATATGTTTCCTTGGCTGCCATGAACAAAACTCCCCTTCCCAACCCCGAGACTCTGGCGCCCCGCTGGTATCTGGTGGATGCTGCCAATCAGCGCCTGGGCCGCTTGGCCGCCGCTGTGGCCACCCTCTTGCGGGGTAAGCATAAACCGGACTTCACCCCTCACCTGGATACGGGGGACTATGTAATTGTGATCAACGCTGAGAAAGTGGTGGTCACTGGCAAAAAGCGCACCCAAAAGCTCTACCGCCGCCACTCTGGCCGTCCTGGCGGCATGAAAGTGGAAACCTTTGCCCAACTGCAGGCGCGCCTGCCGGAGCGGGTGGTGGAAAAAGCGGTCAAGGGAATGTTGCCCCACACCCGTTTGGGCCGGCGGCAATTCACCAAGCTGAAAGTTTATGTCGGGCCAAACCACCCTCATGAGGCCCAGCAGCCCCAAGTTTATCCCCTCAACACGATCCCAGGAGCCAAAGCATGACTCAAGCGAGCAGCCAACGAGCCGTTTATTGGGGAACGGGACGCCGCAAAACCGCCGTTGCCCGCGTGCGTTTGGTGCCCGGCACGGGCAAAATCATCATCAACGACAGGCCGGGAGACCAGTATCTGCAGTATCAAGAAGCCCTGCTGGCCAGTGTGAAGGGGCCGCTGGAGATCCTTGGTCTGGAAAACTCCTACGATATCCTAGTGCGAGCCCATGGCGGCGGTGTTCACGGCCAGGCGGATGCGATCAAGCTGGGGGTGGCGCGCGCCCTCTGTGAGGTGGATCCGGCCAATCGCGGCCCTTTGAAAGTAGAGGGTTATCTGAAACGGGATCCGCGCGCCGTGGAGCGGAAGAAATACGGCCTGCGCAAGGCCCGCAAGGCTCCCCAGTACTCGAAGCGCTAGGGATCCCTGCCGTTGTTTTTAGAGGAAGATGTTGATAGACAAGGGTATAGAAACAGGCCCAGAGGAGGAAAGGGTTATGCCCAAGAAAGGATTGCACCCGCAGTGGTATCCAGAAGCCAAAGTCATCTGCAACGGCGAAGTGGTGATGACGGTGGGATCCACCAAGCCGGAGCTCAGGGTGGATGTTTGGTCGGGCAACCATCCCTTTTTCACCGGCAGCCAGAAGATCATCGACAGCGAAGGCCGGGTGGAGAAGTTCATGCGCAAATACGGCATGAGCGGTGGCAAAAAGGCCAAGTAGAGGTTCCCCCATCTGGGTGTGGGCAATACTTGGATTCCTGGGTATCGCAAGTCTATGGCTTCTGCTCAACTGATCGACCAGCTTAAGAATGTCGAAGCCACCTTTCAGGAGCTGACGGTGCGCTTGGCCGATCCGGACGTGGCCACGGATCCAGCTGAGCTGCAGCGGATTGCCAAGGCCCGCTCCTCCTTGGAGGCCACCGTCCAGGCTTTTCACGACTGGCAAAAGCTGAATCGCGATCTGCAACAGACGGAAGAACTTTTGCGGGAATCGGCCTCCGACCCGGAGCTGGAGGCGATGGCAAGAGCGGAACTTGAGCAACTGCGGGCCCGCCAAGAACAACTGGAGGAAAAGCTCACCCTGCTGCTGCTGCCCCGGGATCCCAACGACGACAAGAACATCATGTTGGAGATTCGCGCTGGCACCGGTGGGGAGGAGGCGGCGCTGTGGGCGGCGGATCTGGCCCGCATGTACACCCGCTACGCCGAAAAGCTGGGCTGGTCGGTGCGTCTGGCCAGCCTCTCGGAAGGAGAGCTGGGGGGCTACAAAGAGGCGATCCTGGAGATTCAAGGGGATCAGGTGTACAGCAAGCTCAAGTTTGAAGCTGGCGTGCATCGGGTGCAGCGGGTGCCCGTCACCGAAGCGCAAGGCCGTGTCCACACCTCGACGGCCACGGTGGCGGTGATGCCAGAGGTGGACGAGGTGGAGGTGGTCATCGACCCGAAAGACATCGAAATCAAAACGGCACGTTCTGGGGGGGCAGGCGGCCAAAACGTGAACAAGGTGGAGACGGCGGTGGATCTTCTCCACAAGCCCACCGGGATCCGGGTGTTTTGTACCGAGGAGCGTTCCCAACTGCAGAACCGCCAGCGGGCCATGCAGATTTTGCGGGCCAAACTCTACGAGATGAAGCTGCAGGAGCAACAGGCCTCCATCAGCTCTGCTCGGCGCATGCAGGTGGGAACGGGATCCCGCTCGGAAAAAATTCGCACCTACAACTACAAGGACAACCGCGTTACCGACCACCGCCTCAACCAGAATTTCCCTCTGCAGCCCATCTTGGATGGGGAGCTGGACGACTTGATCCAAGCTTGTATTGGCCTTTACCAAAAAGAGCTGTTGGCGGAGCTATCCTAGGCCAAACTGAGTTACCGCCAGCGAATGGGATCCCTTCTCGAGGACCTTTCCTCTGCCGAGCTAGCGGTAGAATAAATACCCACGTCGAGTGCCTAAACCCCCATGCTGGCCGAATACCGCCAACACGCCGCTGCCCGCGAGGCCCAAGGGATCCCGCCGCTGCCCTTAAACGCTGCCCAGACCAGCCAGGTGTGCGAGCTCCTGAAGGCCCCGCCTGCCGGCGAAGAAGCCTTTTTGTTGCACCTCTTAACAGAGCGCGTCCCGCCGGGGGTCGATGAAGCCGCCTATGTGAAAGCGGGCTTTTTGGCCGCTGTGGCCAAGGAGGAGGTTGAATCCCCGTTGATCACTCCCCTGCGGGCGGTGGAGCTCTTGGGCACCATGCTGGGGGGCTACAACGTCCAGGTTTTGCTGGATCTGTTGCGGGATCCCCGGAGTGAGATTGCAGCGGCAGCAGCCCGCGCCCTCAGCCACACCCTGCTGGTTTTCGATGCCTTTCACGACGTGCTGGAGCTGAGCCAGTCCGGCAATGCCTATGCCCAACAGGTGATCGAGTCCTGGGCCAAGGGCGAATGGTTTACCGCCAAAGCTCCCCTGGCCGCAGCAATCACTGTAACAGTGTTCAAGGTTGCCGGCGAGATCAACACCGATGACCTTTCCCCCGCCGCCCACGCCACCACCCGCCCGGATATCCCCCTCCACGCCCAAGCCATGCTGGAGTCCCGCGCTCCGGGATCCCTGGTCACCATTGCCGGGCTGAAGCGCCGCGGCCATCCCGTTGCCTTTGTGGGGGATGTGGTGGGCACCGGCTCCTCCCGCAAATCCGCCCTCAACTCGCTGCTCTGGCACATCGGCCACGACATTCCCCATGTGCCCAACAAGCGGGCTGGGGGGGTGATCCTGGGGGGCACCATTGCGCCCATCTTCTTCAACACCGCCGAAGATGCCGGGGCCTTGCCCATCCAGTGCGATGTCTCCCGCCTGGAAACCGGCATGGTGGTTACCATTTGCCCCTACGAAGGCGTGATCCGCTCTGAGGCCGGCCAGGTTCTCTCCACCTTTTCCCTGCGGCCCGTGACTCTCCCCGACGAAGTGCGGGCGGGGGGACGTATTCCCCTGTTGATTGGCCGTGCCCTCACCGACAAAACCCGCCAAGCCTTGGGTTTGCCTCCCTCGACCTTGTTTATCCGCCCCACTCCACCGGCAGACACCGGCAAAGGCTATACCCTAGCGCAAAAAATCGTGGGCAAAGCCTGTGGGTTGCCAGGCGTGCGCCCGGGCACCAGTTGTGAGCCCCTCATTACCACGGTGGGATCCCAGGACACCACCGGCCCCATGACCCGCGATGAGCTGAAGGAGCTGGCCTGTCTGGGCTTCAACGCCGACCTGGTGCTGCAGAGCTTCTGCCACACCGCCGCCTATCCCAAGCCGGTGGACATCCAGATCCACAAAGAGCTGCCCGACTTTTTCGCTTCCCGCGGGGGCGTTGTCCTGCGTCCCGGCGATGGCATTATCCACTCCTGGCTCAACCGCATGCTCCTGCCGGATACCGTCGGCACCGGGGGCGACTCCCACACCCGCTTCCCCTTGGGGATCTCCTTCCCGGCAGGATCCGGTCTGGTGGCCTTTGCCGCCGCCATGGGGGTGATGCCCTTGGACATGCCGGAATCGGTGCTGGTGCGCTTTAAGGGGGAACTGCAGCCGGGGATCACCCTGCGGGACATTGTCCATGCCATCCCCTACGTGGCCATTCAGAGGGGGCTGCTCACCGTTGAGAAAAAAGGCAAGAAAAACGTCTTTGCCGGGCGCATCATGGAGATCGAGGGCCTGCCGGATCTGAAGGTGGAGCAAGCTTTTGAGTTTACCGATGCCTCGGCAGAGCGCAACTGTGCCGGCTGTACCATCAAGCTGAGCATCGAGACGGTCTCAGAATATCTGCGCTCCAACGTGGTGCTGCTGAAGAACATGATCGCCCGCGGCTACCAGGATGCGAGAACCTTGCTGCGGCGCATCGCCAAAATGGAAGCATGGCTGGCCAACCCCACCCTCCTGGAGGCGGATGCCGACGCCGAATACGCCGAAGTCATCGAAATTGACCTCAGCACCATCACCGAGCCGATCGTCTGTGCCCCCAACGATCCCGACAAGGTGATGACCCTGAGCGAAGTCCATGCCCAACACGCCGCCGGCAACCCCGATACGCCGATCAAGATTGACGAAGTTTTCATCGGCTCCTGCATGACCAACATCGGCCACTACCGCGCCGCCGCCAAAATCCTGGAAGGCCAAGGGCGGGCCAAGGTGCGCCAATTCTGGATCTGTCCGCCCACCCGCATGGATGAGGCACAACTGCGCTCGGAAGGCGTATACGGCATCTTTGCTGCCGCCGGGGCCAGAACGGAAATGCCGGGATGCAGCTTGTGTATGGGCAACCAAGCCCGCGTGGAAGACGGGGCCACCGTCATGTCCACCTCCACCCGCAACTTCAACAACCGCATGGGCAAAGACGCGCGGGTTTATCTGGGATCCGCCGAGCTGGCCGCCGCCTGCGCCCTTTTGGGCCGGATCCCCACCCCTGAGGAGTACCGAGAGATCGTCTCCACCAAGATCCAGCCCTTTGCCGGCGAGCTGTATCGCTACCTCAACTTCCACGAGATCCCTGGCTTTGAGGACGAAGGACGGGTCATCCCCCCCGAGCAAATGCCCAAGATCGAGGATTTGCTCGGGATCCGTTCTTGAGCAGGGTGGAGTAGGATTCCAAATCTGCCCTGGGTCGCCCTGATACCATGGCAGGGATCGCCCCATCGCCCTGGAGAAAGCCCAATGGCCCTGAATCCGAAGATGATCCGCCGCATCCACCGCACCCTTGCCCCCATTCTGGCCCTGCCGTTGGTGGTGACGGTGCTGACGGGATCCCTGTATCAAATTGCCCGCCTTAACGAAAACTTCGACTACTACTGGCTGATCCAAATCCACAAAGGGCAGTGGGGCCCCCTCGACCTGCAAGCGGTTTACCCCTTCTTAAACGGACTGGGGCTGCTGGTGATGGTGGCCACCGGTCTCAGTATGTGGTTACCCACAAAACTCCATCGCCGCCCCAAACATACGGAGTCCCAGAGGGTTTTGGATGGATAAACCTGTAGGGTAAACACCTAAGAAACATTCCAGAAAACCCTACATTTCCCGGAACGGATTTGACTACACTAGAAGCATAGAGGTTTTGCTTGCACCTCTAAAGTTGAGCCCCAAAAGCTAAGCTCCAAACTCGAACTGGAAGTCAAAAAAGCAAAGTAATAGAGGAGGAGGATGCTCTATGGCTCTTGTCCGCTGGGATCCATTTCGGGAAATTGACGAAATTCAACGGGAAATGAACCGGATGTTCGACCGGTTGATCCCTCGCACCACCGAGGCCGACGGCTTCGCCTTCATGCCGGCAGTGGAGATGCACGATGATCCCGAAACCATTACCCTGAAGCTGGAGCTGCCCGGCTTGAACCCCAACGACTTGGATATCCAAGCGACAGCCGAAGCGGTCTCCATCACTGGGGAACGGCGATTTGAGAAGCGCTCTGAAGACAAAGGGGTAACCCGGACTGAATTCCGTTATGGGCGCTTCCAACGGGTGATCCCGCTGCCGAGCCGGATCAAACACGATCAGGTGAAAGCCGAATACAAAGATGGGATCCTCACCCTGACTCTGCCCAAAGCGGACTCTGAAAAAGCCCAAGTGGTTAAAGTGAGCGTTGTCTCCTGATGGCCTAGAGGTTAGGCAACTTCCTAATAGGGAAAAAGGATCCCATAGAGGTAGGCGATGAGCCTACCTTTTTTTACATTTCGGTTCAAGATTCCATGGCTTCCCAGCTCCCCTCTCCTTCTGGGAAAGGGGCCGGGGCAAGGGCAGGGGCAACGACCATAAACTGGCTTCGCTGCAGGGATCCCCAGCTCTCCCTACCGAACTCAACTCAACTCGATTTGACTTTTGCCCGCCGCTTTGGATAGGGTTTGAGTGCGCAACGGAGCCAAGGTTGAGAGCATGGCCAGCGTTACCTACGAACACGTTACCAAGCGCTACAGAGACACCACCGCCGTCCATGACCTGAACATCACCGTCGAAGACGGGGAATTTCTCGTCTTTGTCGGCCCCTCCGGCTGCGGCAAAACCACCTCCCTGCGCATGTTGGCCGGCTTGGAAGAAGTGAGCGCCGGCTCCATCTACATTGGCGATCGACGGGTGAACGATGTCCCCCCCAAGGATCGGGATATCGCCATGGTCTTCCAATCCTATGCCCTCTACCCCCACATGACCGTGGCCGAGAACATGGCCTTTGGCCTCAAGCTGCGCGGCCTGCCACGGGCGGAGATCGAAAGCCGGGTCAGAGGGGTGGCCAAGCGCCTTGGGATCGAACACCTGCTCAACCGCAAGCCCAAGGAACTTTCGGGTGGGCAACGGCAGCGGGTTGCCGTCGGGCGGGCCATCGTGCGCAATCCGGCGGTGTTTTTGATGGATGAGCCCCTCTCCAACTTGGATGCCAAGCTGCGGGTACAGGCGCGGGCCGAGATTAGCAAGTTGCACATGCAACTGGGCACCACCTTCATCTACGTCACCCACGACCAGGTGGAGGCCATGACCATGGGCAACCGCATCGCCGTCATGAAGGATGGCCGCCTGCAGCAGGTGGATACCCCCCACACCCTCTACACCCGCCCGGCCAACCTGTTTGTGGCCGGGTTCATCGGCAGCCCCGCCATGAATTTCTTCCAGGCCAAGCTGCGGGAGCAGGAGGGCACCCTCTGGATCGATACCGGCGCCTTCCGCGTGGCCATCCCGCCCCACCAGGCGGATCCCTATCGGCAATATGCGGGCAAGTCGGTCATCTTCGGCATCCGCCCGGAAAACATCCACGATCCCCAGTACCAACCCCCAGGGATCCAACCTGCCCCGGTGCGGGCTAAGGTCTCGGTAACGGAGCTGGTGGGCCATGAAGTAATCCTCTATCTCAGCACCAGCGACCGAGAAGGGATCCTGGCCGAGCAGGAGTTTGTGGCCCGCGTGGATCCCCGTACCCAGCTTCGGGTTAACCAGTGGGCAGAAGTGGTCTTCGACATGGATCGCTTCCACCTGTTTGACCCGCAAACCGAGCAGCGGCTGGGATAAAAACGATGACCAAAAAAACTGGGTTACAAGCCCCGCCCTTCTAGGGCGGCTTTTGTAAGATGCTATTCGACAGAAA
>NZ_JANSIL010000095.1:0-4351 GCF_047462015.1 Synechococcus sp. R5-13
ATCTCCGCCAGAGCACCACCCCTCTGGATGTGAAGCTAGTTGCCGACACCGACATCTACACGGCAGGACCGTTGCGGGTGAGTTTTCTGATGGCGGAAGCTTCTGGTCAACCCGGCTCTCCTGGAGTTCAACAGGCGGGGCGTCCTGAAGGATGACGGATTCACTCCACCCGGCAAGGCTGAAGAGCGAACGAGTGCTGATCGGTTTCGACCCAGGGCGCGACAAATGCGGCATTGCCGTGGTGCAGGTGTTTACGCAAACGGAGCTGAAGGTTTTACACCGGGAGGTGGTCCCTTCCGCGGCAGCCCTGTCTAGACTACAAACGCTCCGGCAACAGTTTCAGGCGGAGCAAGTGATCCTGGGCAATCAGACGACGGCCCAAGCCTGGAAGTCTCAACTGGAATCGATCCTCCCCCCGCAGCAGATTGTCCTGGTGGATGAGCGGCACAGCTCCCAAGAGGCCCGTCAGCGCTACTGGGATTTTCACCCACCGCAGGGATGGGAGCGGCTGTTGCCCAAGGGGATGCGGGTGCCCGCCAAGGCTTACGATGATCTGGTGGCTCTCATTCTGGTGGAGCGGTACTGTCGTGGGCGAGATACGGCTGAGCCGACGTGAGCTTCTACAGGGGATCCTGCTGGGGCTAATGGCGGCAGGATGTGGGGGGCCGGATGCGCACTTGCCTCTTGTCGTGGCGCTCAAGCAAGGGATCCCTGCCAGTTTGCTCAACGAGTTTCGCCGCAGGACTCAGGCCCGCTTTCGGCTGCAACTGTTGGATAGTCGGGATCAGTTGTTGGCCTATCTCCGGCAAAGTGTTCAGCCGGCTGATCCGGCCTGGTGGGATCCGGGGGGATGGTTCCGGCGGCGGCTGCCGGTGGCGGCTTTGAGTTTGTTGGGGGCCGACGGATTGGATCGGGCCATAGCTGCCGGTTGGCTGGCTCCTCTGCCGGCAAGCCTGTTGGGAGAACGATGGCAGAATCTGGATCCCCGTTGGCAAGCTGCGGCACTCCGGGACGGGCAGATTTGGGGTGTGCCCTGGCGCTGGGGGGTAACGGCCATTGCCTACCGCCGCGATCGGGTGAGGGAGCCCATTCGGGACTGGGCGGATCTGTGGCGGCCTGAGCTGGCCGGCAAACTGACTCTGCCGGATCATCCGCGGGAGGTGATTGGGCTAACCCTAAAGAAAATGGGCCACTCCTACAACGATCCCCTCAACCCTGAGGATGTGGAATTACGGCAAGAGCTGGGATCCCTGCACCGTCAGGTTTTAACTTACACCTCTTCCGACTACCTGCCCATCTTGCGCTTGGCCGATAGCTGGGTGGCCGTGGGCTGGTCGCAGGATCTCTACGCCACCCAAGCCAACTACCCTGAGCTGGCAGTGGTGATCCCGGCCTCCGGATCCGCCATCTGGTGGGATGTCTGGGTGCGACCTCACGTCGAAGACAATGCCCACACAGAATCAACCCAGACAGATTCCGGATCCCTGTTGGCCGACTGGCTTGATTTTGTCTTGAATCCTGAATTTGCCCCCCGCTTGGTCAATCTGAGCGGGATCCCTTCGGTTTTGCCGCTGGATTTGGCTCAACTTGCCCCCCGCCTGCAACGCAGAGCCGACTTGCAAATCTCCACTTGGCAACGCTCGGAGATCTGGCGCCCCCTGAGCTCAGCCGAAGCTGAGTCCTATCTCAACCTCTGGGATCAAATGCGGCGGGGCCTTTTGTAGAAACACAGCGAGCGCGAGCCCTCCACTCTGCAACACTTCGTCAAGGTCCGCAATGCTTCTGAGGAGCTGTGGTAGGATGCCTGCTGTCTGATGAGTCAGTTGCACTTGCATCGAGGAGAGCACCTTGAGTCTGAGAGTTGCTGTTGTGGGGGGCGGCCCAGCCGGAGCCTCTGCTGCCGAAGTTCTGGCCCAAGCTGGAATCGAGACCTTTTTGTTTGAGCGGAAGCTGGACAACGCCAAGCCCTGCGGGGGCGCCATTCCCCTCTGTATGGTCTCCGAGTTCGACCTCCCCGAGGGGATCATCGACCGCAAAGTGCGCAAGATGAAGATGATCTCCCCTTCCAACTATGAGGTGGATATCGCCCTCGAAAAAGAAAACGAGTACATCGGCATGTGCCGCCGCGAGATCTTGGATGCCTTCTTGCGCAATCGTGCCCACCAAAAAGGGGCGGAGCTGATCAACGGCAAGGTGATGCATCTGGAGATCCCCCAAAATGGCCGGGATCCCTACATCCTGCACTACAACGATTTCTCTGACGGATCGAGGCAAGGGGTGCCGCGTTCTTTGGCGGTGGATGTGGTGATCGGGGCGGATGGGTTTCACTCCAAGGTGGCAGAAGCCATTGGCGCTGGAGACTATAACTATGCGCTGGCCTTTCAGGAGCGCATCCGGCTTCCAGACGACAAAATGGCCTACTACGCAGAGCGGGCAGAGATGTATGTGGGGGACGATGTTTCTCCAGACTTCTATGCCTGGGTGTTTCCCAAGTCCAACCATGTGGCTGTGGGCACCGGCACCATGAAGGTGAACCAAGCCCACATCCAAAAGTTGCAAGCTGGGATCCGCGCCCGTGCTGCCGAGCGGATTCGAGGAGGCCAGGTGATCAAGGTGGAAGCCCATCCGATCCCAGAGCATCCCCGCCCGCGCCGCGTGGTGGGCCGTGCTGCTTTGGTGGGAGATGCGGCGGGATACGTAACCAAATCCAGCGGCGAAGGGATCTATTTTGCTGCCAAGTCAGGCCGCATGTGTGCCGAGACCCTTGTCGAGACCTCCAACGGTGGCAAGCGCATTCCCACAGAGGAGGATCTAAAACTGTATCTCAAGCGCTGGGATCGCCAGTACGGCCTGACCTACAAGGTCTTGGACATCCTGCAGCGGGTGTTCTACCGTTCCAATGCCACCCGCGAAGCCTTTGTGGAGATGTGCGCCGACCGGGACGTGCAGAGGATGACCTTTGACAGCTACCTCTACAAGACGGTAGTGCCCATGAGCCCTTGGGTGCAGTTCAAGATCACGGTCAAAACCCTGGGCAGCCTGATTCGCGGCAACGCTTTGGCTCCCTGAAGTAACCCTACTGCCACTGGAAGGTCACCGTGACGCGATCCCAATTGGCCTCGGTTTTCAGCACACTGGCGGAGGCCCTTTGTCCGGGGGGCACGTCGCTGGGCTCAAATGCTGCCACTCGCGTATCGACAACTTCTTCTCCCCGATAGAAGGTGAAACGAGCACGGGCGTTGAGAACCGTGCGGGTGCTGCGGTTGATCGCTTCCACGCTTAGGCGGCTACCGGCCCCCACTCGTTCTTCCCGAATGGATCCCACGATTACAAAATCTCCTGGGCTAGCGGCAGACTCGGCTGGGGTGGCGGTCGGAACTGGGGTGCCAGGCTGTGGGGCCGTCTCGCTTTGCTTGGGATCCGACTGCCTCAGCAGCTCCAAAACACGGGCCAACTCCTGCTGAAAGAAAACAAAGGCTTCCCGCGATTGGTTGGCCACCTGGGCCAAAATCAGTCGATCCGACTCCTCTACCGGAATTTCCAGGAGGGGAGCTGGCCCTTTTAGGGTGACTCGGATGCTGGCGACTTCTTGGTTGATGAACTTATCCAGGTAGGGAAAGATGTTGAGAATGCAATCTTGGAAGGATCCCATCGGCATGATGCGATTGTTGGTCAGCACCAAGTCGGCCCGCTCACAGCTAGTCCGATCCTCCATATCAATTTCCAAGGGCACCCGAAAGGAGCCGAGGCTGGTGTTGGTGATGGTAACCCCAATGCCGTACACCTCCTGCCGCCAGCCGTGAATGATCTCCAGGCTAGGGCTGGTCACTTCCTCGGTGAAATACTCTCCGGCCCAGGTCGGGGATCCCCACAGAGGCAGGGCCAGTAGCAGCACAGGGAAATGGCAGGTCAGTCTCCCCTTCACCTCAACCTTCCTTAACTCAACTCGCGGACTTTGGGGCAGAGCAGCGGTGTTTCTTGCTCCCCCGGGATGGCAATAGCCTAACCTAGGGTCGGCGCAAACCAGCGAGGGCAGTCTTTAACCAGAGTAATCTTTTCAACTTCAAGGCTAACGGCTTTGAACCTCATCCGCTCTGCCCAAAAATAACCCGGTGCCTATCTTCATCAAGCTGGGGGTTGCCTTGGCGGTGGATCCCAAGGGCCATTTTGTCGGGGCAGCGCCACCGGCTTTGCCGTTTTCCGCTGGGATCCCGTCTGCGATAGGATCAGAAAGTTCAGCTTACTAGCGCAGGAGCCCCACCCTCTGTCCGTAGGACGAGGGTCGGGAGGAATGCGGAAGTTACGATAGAACCATGACCCAAGTCCTGACCGTCTCCTGCAAGCTCAAGGT
>NZ_JANSIL010000096.1:0-26514 GCF_047462015.1 Synechococcus sp. R5-13
TCAAAGCGCATTCCTCCCGGCACTGACCCTACGGGTACAGTGCGGGGCTCCTGCGATTTCTAGCTGAACCGAGGCTCACGGTATAGTGGTTCAGGCGAATCCGATGAGTGCAGAGGGATCCCCGCCCATCCTCAACTCAGTCCGGTTGGGTTTAACCCTCGCCAAGGTGTCTGTTGTGGAGAGGAGATGAATGCTGAAGCCAAAGCATGCCTGCCGGCCCCTGCTGCCGACTTGTGGGGGCTCGGATTCCCCCACCGCAAAAGGTTGCCCTGCTGTAGCTTATATAACTTTGGCGCTCTTGGCGCTCAGCTTGGTCGGTTGCGGCGAGGGAACAACTCCTCTGGGCCCACTGGAAAATGTCTTTCTGCGGGCAGATGATTTTGAAATTACAGGGGGATCCCCGGCAGCGGGCGCAGTGGGGCCCTACCTACAGTTCAACATGCGGCGGCAGCGGGATAACCAAATCCTAAATCGCCCCCTTAATGTCTATGTGGACAATGCCGGGCTGGCAGAAAGGCGGAATCCCCTTTTGGATAACCAAAACCGTCCTATTCTCTTACAGCGCTCGGTGGCCTTCTTGGGCAATGGGCTGGATCTGAACAGAGATGGCCAGCCGGATCTACCCCCCAAAGAACCCCCCAACTTCACCAGTGGCCCGCTGCTGCCCTACACCCCGCCCAATCAGTGGCAAAGCCGGGCTGTCCTTGCCTATGTCCCCGGACAGGCCAATATCCCCGGACGGAGTCCCAGCGACCGCTTTGGCATCTACTTTTCTTCCATCCTGCCCTACACCGGGCAGCTTCGCTTTCGCGCCCGCGACGAGCTGGGCAATGCCTTTGCCCGCACCTTTGAGGTCACCTACCCGCCGGCAGCCAGCCGCGCCACGGTCACGGTTACCTTGGCCAACCTCACCGCCACTGCCCAAGAGCCGGTTCTCATTGCCATTTGTAACCAGTTGGGAGCTGCTGCCGTGGTGGGCCTGCGGAGTGGCACGTTCACCGAGCTGGTGGATCTCCTGCCGGCCCCAGGGCTGCCGGTGGATCCCACCTTGAGCGAGCCCATCCGCTATGTGGCCGAAGCTTATCAATTTAACCGCGATCGAGCCGTCATCCGCGTTTCCCAGAATCCCACGGATCCCAGCCGCATGAGCGTTCCTCTACTGGGATTTGAAGGGACAACCGGTCGGGCAGATCTGACGCTGGTGAACTCTGTAGGGGATCGGCTTACCTGCTTCAACGATCGGCTTTCGGATCTGCGGGATACGTTTTCTGACTTTTTCAGATAGTCAATTCAAATAGCAATGAGACACTGGCCAGTAGAATAGTCCGACTCGCAAAAGCAGGCCTTGTCACTTCATCAACAGAAGTTCCTCCATCTGCATGCATCCTTGCCCTCTTGAAAGCACTGCGGTCGCTTCAAACTAGATTGAGACGCTCCCCAAGCGTTCCGCGCTGCTTTTACCGACTCCCATACCCTTCCCTTCCGCTGTATGACCGGCTTTGTACGTCTGTGGGTCTGCTCCCTTCCTGGACATGCCCTACGACTCTCTCTCAGGTCAAGGCTTCTTTCTGAGGTCTACTGGCATGCCATCCTACCTGTAACGTCATCTCATCCTCAACTGAATTGACCATAGATCTGGAATCGTTTTACTGGTGTGCGAAGCAACTATACTTGCAATGTCGTGAAAGCGGCTCAACCGACAAAACCTCAGGGCAGATGCTGCAAGGCCAGCGCCAACTGTTCGTACTCTGCCAAACGGTTGTAGACCTGGGCCGAGATGCGTACCCAAAGCTGCCCGGCGAAGGGGATGATCGGAACCTCAATGCGGTACTTGTACCAGAGGTAATCGTGAAGCCGACGGGCGCGCTCCTCAAGAGGAAGCTCAGGGATCCACTGTTGCCAGAAGGGCGGCAAGGGTAGGGTGGCCATAAAGCCCAACATTTCTTCAGGGGCGGGCGGGATCCCCTCAAGAGCCTCCAAGAGCAACTGCCGCGCCTGCAGCAGCAGAGTGTGGTTGTGCTGACGGATGTTGTCCAGTCCCACCCCTTGGATAAACGCCAGGGCTGCTGAAATGGCCAACCAAGCGCTGGGATCCCGTGTGCCCACCCAGTCGAACTCCGCTGTGAACCCTTGCCCATAGCCGTGGGAGATCACCGTAGGATGAGTTTGGGCCTGTCGATAGGGGGCCACCCACAAAAAGGCACAGCCTTTCGGGGCAAACAGCCACTTGTGGGCATTGCCGGTGTACCAATCGGCTCCTAGCTTTTCCAACTCCAAGGGGAGAACTCCGGGGGCATGGGCGCCATCCACCAAAACCGGGATCCCGCGCTCCCGACAGAGGCCGATCAGCTCAGGCAGGGGGTAGATCAGAGCCGTAGGCGAGGTGAGGTGATCCAACACTGCCAGGCGAGTTTGGGGAGTGAGGATGGCCTCGAAGGCCGCGATAACCTGCTCTGGCCCCGCAATGGGGAAAGGGATCTGCGCCTCAACTGGGATGGCTCCCCACTGGGCACAGATGTACTGCAATGCCTGACGAACGGCCCCGTAACCGTGATTGGTGCAGGCGATCTGATCCTCTGGCCGGAACCGCAGCGAGCGCAAAACGGCATTGACCCCGCTGGTGGCATTTTCCACAAACACCAAATTTTCGGGTTCGGCCCCGACGAAATGGGCCAGTTCTGCTGCCGCCGCCCGCAAGGCTCGAGGAAGTTCCTCTCCCATAAACTGCACCGGCTGAGCCTCAAGGCGTTCCCGCCATGCACTCTGGGCCTGCAACACCTTTTTCGGGGTCGCGCCGTAGGAGCCGTGATTCAAAAAAACGGCTTGCGGATCCAGTTCCCACAAGGAGCGTTCGCAAAGTGGCGCACAAGCACTGAGGGCAGCGCCAAAGTGGGGAGAATCGGATCCCAGGTTGGAGAAGAAAGGCATGGTTCACTCCCTCTGTCCCTGGACGATGCAGGAAAAAGATGGGGGAATTGCTGCGATCTGTGTGAGGGGTTTGCTCAGAAATCCGAAGATATCAACACCTATCAACACCGCTGATGTGGAGACCAATGGCATCTCGACTGAATGTCAGAACCTAAGGCTCTTTGAGACGGATTCTCTTAGGTTGATCTATTGGCCGTCACCCAATTCTGGGCCGAGATCCGAGATAGGGGCAATTTTGCTGAGCTTGATTTTAGGGTTGCTGGCAGCAAATTGCTGTAAAGTCCACTCGTTCTTAAACAGAAGAACGGGCCTGTCTTGAATGTCTTTAACAACTAGGGTGTTAAACAAGCTGGGAATATTCTCCAGCGCCTTCCAGCCATTCTCGACCCAGCGAGCCAGTGTGTAGGGCAACATCTCCAGTCGGGTTTCGACGTTGTATTCACTTTCAAGGCGATACTGCAAAACCTCAAACTGCAACTGGCCCACCGCTGCCACAATCGGATCCCGTTTGGAATCGTCGATAGAGTACATGATTTGTACAGCCCCTTCTTCCCGCAGTTCCGCTACCCCTTTCTGGAACTGCTTAAACTTGGAAGGATTGGGATTTTTCAAGTAGGCAAACAGCTCAGGAGAAAAGCTAGGGATCCCGGCGTAGCGCAGCTTCGGGCCGGTGTAGATGGTATCCCCAATGGTGAAGATGCCGGGATTATTCAGGCCGATCACATCCCCAGGGTAAGCTTCATCGATGGAGATGCGCTCTTGAGCAAACAACTTCTGGGGATAAGATAGGCGAATGGGACGATTGAGGCGGGCATGGTTGACCACCATATCCTTCTCAAACTTGCCGGAACAGATGCGCACAAAAGCAACGCGATCCCGATGGCGGGGATCCATGTTGGCCTGCAGTTTAAAGACGAAGCCCGTAAACTCAGGATGTTCGGGCGGGATTAGCCCAGCAGTGCTCTCGTGAGGCATTGGCGGTAAGGAATACTCCAAAAATGCATTGAGGAAAAGCTCCACCCCAAAATTGGTCATGGCACTGCCGAAAAAGACCGGGGTTTGTTTGCCAGAATGCACCTGTTTTAGATCCAAGTTGGGCATGAGACCATCCAGCAGTTCCAGCTCTTCCTTGAATTGGTAATACAAGTCCTTGTCGATCAACTCCTCAATTTGCGGATCCCCAAGTTTAATGACGGTATCTTGAACTTTTAGCCGCCCCCCAGATACCCGCTCAAAGAAATGAAACTCCTGAGTCCGACGGTCAAATAGGGCAGTAAACCGCTCGCCTGAGCCAATTGGCCAGTTGACAGGATAGGGCTTGAGGCCCAGTTCTGTCTCAATTTCATCCATCAGCTCCAAGGGATCCCGACTTGGGCGATCCATCTTGTTGATAAAGGTAAAAATCGGCAGCCCCCGCATCTGACACACTTCAAACAGCTTGCGGGTCTGGGTTTCCAACCCTTTGCCGGCATCTTCCAGCATCACGGCATTGTCAGCCGCTGCCAGGGTGCGATAGGTGTCTTCGCTGAAGTCCTGGTGGCCGGGAGTATCCAGCAGATTGAGACGAATGTTGCGGTAATCAAATTGCAGGACGGTAGAGGTGATGGAAATACCCCGCTGCTTTTCCAGTTCCATCCAGTCGGAAGTGGCCCGCTTTTGCGCCCGACGGGCCTTCACAGCTCCCGCTTCTTGAATGGCCCCCCCGTACAACAGCAGCTTTTCGGTGAGGGTGGTCTTCCCCGCATCGGGATGGGAAATAATGGCAAAGGTGCGCCGTTGCTCTACGGCTTTGGCCAAATCAAGTTCTTTCATCAACTGTTGCCGCTCCACTACAACCTGGTCGTTTTAAAGAAGATGACGTTGCAATGCTGTCCCCTAAACGATGGGAGAAATAGGGAGAAGATAGAAAAACAAAAGTGAGAAGTAGGGTGAATAATGCACTTGATGATAATGGGCTTGGGTTGCCGCCAGGTAGCGAGGGGGAGAGAGCACAGGCCGAAAAGCGCGAAAAGCCAACAGAACCATTTTGACCCTAGCACAGGAACAGGGATCCCTGTTGTCTGGCATACTGGCGGAGATCTTGAGGGGGAATTTCCCAGGCCAACCGGCCAGAACTCAAAGCAGATGCTGCTCGTTGTTGTTGCGCAACGCTGACGTGAAGAGCAGTTGCTCAATCGTGGCAATGGTGAAGTTTTGGCTGATCACCAGCCGCTCGACGCGAATGCGGTGGGCTTGCAGGAGGCAATCTTGCTGCAAGGGCTTGGGCAATTGTTCCCAATGATCCAGCAGGACTTCCAGCAAAATCTCGCCCGGTAGCCCGGTGGCGCTTTCCAGGGATCCCAGCTTTTCTACCCTCTCGGCAGACCATTTGAGGGTAAGCTTTTGCAGGCCCAGTTGTGCATCCAGAGCCTCGCGGGGATCCGACTGGGCAGTGTGCCCATGATAGGCGCCATTGCGGCGAACCCCATTGCCGGTGCCGGCGGTAGCAGGGGGCAAAAGCTCGGCTGGCCCTTCGGTTGGCGGTGGAGTACCGGCCCATTTGGCCGGACTGACCTGGGGTGGGGAGACAACCCTTTCCACCTCGACCGGAGCGGGCGACAAGTTGGACAAGGGATCCGCATCCCGAGAAGGAGCTTCAGGTGTGGAGAGCACACTGGCCAGGAGAGGCATCCGTCCTGCCTCTGGTGGGGTTGTGGCAACCTGGCACAGAGGGGACGAGGCGGCGGCAGATGGATCGGGCTCAACATCCAATGCCGCAGGGTGAGGCAGATCCAGGGAATCCGTTCCCCTGTCGTCTTTTGGACGGAGCAGAGCCTCAACGCAGTCGGCAGCCGTAGGCGCAAGTTCCATCGGCTCTGGCTGCTTATTCACCCCCATGCGCGAGAGCAAATCTGCCTTGGTGGGGCCGGTGGGCAATTTTTTTTTGGGAGGCTTCTTGGCGGTAGCCATGTTAGCGGGCCTCCAACACAGCCTTGAGGACCTCACGATAAGGTTGGGCCAGGAGATCTTCCCCCGCCTCCGCCAAGGACCAGCCCATGCTATTGGTTTGCTGCACCACTGTACTTTGCCGCACCGGCGTAAAAATGGGGATCCCTTGCATCATTTCCGCCAAGGCTTCCACTGCGGCCCGCGACATTTTGGTACGGTTGTTGCCCACCCACTGTTCCCGTGTGGGGAGCACCCCCAAAAACTTGGGCACATGAAAATCCAGCTCTTCCAATTCTTTCAACAGCACCAGAGTACTCAGAGCCCCCATCACCCCCTTTTGGGTACATTCCGTCGGCACCACCAGCAGATCGGCGCTGAGAATGCTGTTGTAGGTGAGCAACCCTTTCGAGGGGGGGCTGTCGATGACCAAAAAGTCATACTCCGGCAAAATCGGTCGCAAAGCCCGCTTCAAAAACAGCTCCCGCCCCGGCTCCATCACAATCGCATCCATAGCCCGCGAGAGACTGTAATCGCTGGGGGCCAACCACAGCCGCTCCTGGCGATCCTCATTCAACGGCGGACGGATAATCTCCCGAATGTGAACCCGATCCGCCCCCGGCAAAATCGTCTCGGCAATGGTGGCCGACTCCGACAGATCCGTCCAGCCCATCCACTGGCTCAGGTTGCCCTGTGGGTCAAAGTCAACAGCCAGCGTCTTGCCATGCTCGGCCAGCATGATGGCCAAGTTGAGGGCGGCTGTGGTCTTTCCGGATCCCCCACTCAAACAGGCAACGGTGATGACAAGCGCCGTTCTGCCAGACATGAGTTATCCCCTCGTAGCCCATCCCCTAACACTATAGCTAGGGTTAAGCAATAGTGTTCACACTTCAGATAGGGATCCCGCCGCTGGGAATGGCCTACAGGGATCCAGCCGCTGGGAGCTGAGCTTCCTCAGTTCTTTTCGATCCTCGGATTGAATTCTCAGAGGGAAGACACAAACCGGTGCAGCCGCTGCAGCCCTTTTTCGAGGGTGGTGCGATCGGCAGCATAGGAAAGGCGAATGTAGGAATCTGCCCCAAAGGCTACCCCCGGCACAGCAGCCACGTGGTGTTCCTTGAGCAGCTGCCGGCAAAACTCCACCGAACTTAACCCGGTTTGGCCGATGTTGACAAACACATAAAATGCACCTTCTGGCTCCGGGCAAGTCACCCCTGGCAAGGTGCGGATCCCGTCCAGCATCAGATCTCGCCGCTGCCAGAATTCTTGGCGCATTTTTTCCACAGCTGCTGCCGATAGGGGGCTGGTCAGGGCTTCCAGAGCACCGTACTGGGCGAAGGTGCAGACATTGGAGGTGCTGTGGCTTTGCAGGTTGATGGCCGCCTCAATGATGGGCTTGGGCCCGGCCAAGTAGCCCACCCGCCAGCCGGTCATGGCGTAGGCTTTGGCAAAGCCACTGCTGAGAATCAGGCGCGGCATCAAGTCAGGGCAAAGGGATCCCAGGCTGATGTGGCGGGCTTGTCCATAAACCAGCTTTTCGTAGATCTCGTCGCAGATCACGTACAGATGGGGGGCGGAGAGGATCACCTCTGCCAGAGCTGCCAGCTCGTGCCGGTGGTAAACGGCTCCGGTGGGGTTGGCCGGCGAGTTGAGAATCAGCAGCTTGCTGCGGGGGGTGAGGGCCTGGCGCAGTTGGGCGGCGGTGAGCTTGAACCCCTGGGCCTCTTCCGTCTGCACCTGCACAACCTTTGCCCCTGCCAAAATGGCAATTTCGGGGTAGCTGACCCAGTAGGGAACAGGCAGGATCACTTCATCGCCGGGATCCAGCAGCACCATGGCCAGGTTAAACAGGGTTTGCTTGCCGCCGTTGCTGATCAGGATTTGGTCGTGGCTGAACTCCAGGCCGTTTTCCTGCCGCAGCTTATCGGCCACTGCTTGGCGAAGGGCGGGGATCCCGGCGGTGGGGCCGTAGCGGGTTTTGCCATCTTCCAGAGCACGGATGGCCGCGGCCCGAATGTGGTCAGGTGTATCGAAATCCGGCTCGCCTGCGCTCAAGCTACACACATCCAGCCCCTCTGCCTGCATGGCTTTAGCCAGAGCCGAAATGGATAGCGTGGGGGAAGGGGATAGATGGGCGACCCGTTGGGACAAGCCGGCAGCAGACACCATCGGTTGGGAAGCTCTTTGTTTTATTTTAAGGTTCTCAAGCAGGGCCAATCTAGATAGCTAGGCTACTGCGGTCAACAGGCGGGTACCATCCACCAACAGCAGTTTGTTGCCCTCTCGCTCTGCCAACAGATCCCAAAACTCGCCCGCCACAGCTCCGGGCAAGAACCCTTCCAAGCGCAATTGCAGAGGAGCAAATTGCTTGGTTCCCTGGGGCTTGCGCCGCACGGTCACCTCAACAAAGCCATCGTGGGGCTCGACAATGCCGCGGATGTTAAAGCCTTCCTCTGTGTCCTCAGGGGCAGGCAAAAACGGTTCTTCTTCCCACTCTGGGTCTTGCTCCTCTTCCGGCAGGGCCAGGATGCGGATGATGCTCAAGCCCAAAGCCCCCCCTGAACGCGGCTGCGGCTGCACGTAGTACCAGTAGGTATGGCCGCTCTTGATGCAGTGCTCGAAGGGGCCGAGAAGCTCGGCGCGTCCGGGGGTAGCCGGATATTCTGCTCCGTCAGAGGCAACCAAGGTTGCCTGCGCATAAGTCTTGGGGATCGATTTCAGGGATCCCTTAATCAGGCCCAAAGCGCGGAACTGGTAGGGGTGGGCGGGAGGAGGCAATGGGTTCATGGCGGCCAGATCTTGGAAAGCCAGGGAAGTAGAGTCCATCATCTTATCCTATGGCGATCCTCAGATTGGAATATCCAGGGCTTTCCTCAGCATCGCCTCCAGCTCATCGCCCTGCCGACTTGCGCACCGCGATCAAGCTGCTGGTGGTGCCCAGAAAAACCCCCATCCCCAACAACATCGACGGCAAGAGCCAAAACTCCAGTTGGCTGCGATCTGCCTGCATCACCTTGAGGAAGGGCAAGGCAATCAACTGCTCCAGCAGCTCCTGCAGCAACTGCTGGGATCCCAAGATCAATCCCCAAGCTCCCACTGCGCTGATCACCCCAAACAGGCACCCTTGCAAAATAAAGGGCAAGTAAATCCAGGCTGCCGTCGCCCCCACCAATTGCATCACCTCGATCTCCCGCCGCCGCGCCATGACGATGAGGCGAATGGTGGTGGTGATGACCGCCACCGCTGTCAGGGCCAACACGCCGGTAATGGTCAGGGATCCCAGCCGCAGCATGTCCTGGAGCTGGGCCAGTTGCTCCACAATGCGGTCGCCGTAGTAGACCTCATCCACCCCTTCCAGTTGGCGAATCTGCTCCGCCACTTCCCCCAAGGCTTCGGTGGAATCCGCCTTGACCCGCAGAGCATCCACCAAGGGGTTCTCTCCCAACTGGGTTTCCATGGCCGCCTCGTCTCGGATCCCCATTTCCAGCAAAAGGTTGCGCCAAGCCTGGTCTTTGGTGATGACCTTCACCTCGGCCACATGAGGCAGTTGGGCGACCTGAGGTTGCAGCTCCACCCCCTGCCGTTCCGGCTCCAGATAGACGGAGATCTCCAGTTGTCCTCCCAGCGACTGCACCGTGGCATCCACGCCCCAGGACAGCTCAACGCCGATCCCCACCAAGAACAGCAACACCAGCAGGGTGCTCACAGCGGCCCAGTTCAGCCAGCCCCCCCGCCGCAACCCCAAAAAAGTCTCCTGTAGGAGATAGCGGATTTTATTGAGAAATCGGGAGAGAGATTGCACGCTGTTCTCCATCCAACAATCAATGGGCTCAGACCCTTGCCCCCTGGAGCTCAACAGAGTCTGTGAAGAGCAAAGTAGGGATCCCGGCAGCCCTCAGCGCAGATCATACAGGCGCCCTCCCTCCATGCGCACCACCCGGTGGCCGGCCCGCTCCACCAGATAGGGGTCATGGCTGGTCATGATGACGGTCACCCCAAAGGAATTGAGCCGCTCCAAAATCTGGAGAACCAAGAGGGAGTTTTCCGGATCTAGGTTTCCTGTTGGCTCGTCCGCCAGCAGCAGCACCGGCATGTTGACAATGGCACGGGCCAGGCTAAGGCGCTGCTGTTCCCCCCCCGAAAGCTCATGGGGAAAGTGATCTCGCTTTTCGGTCAGCCCCACCATCTTTAGGGTCGGCCCGATGCGACGGCGGATTTCTGCGGGGGACAGCCCTTGGGCGCGCAGCACGAAGGCCACATTTTCTGCCAGGGTGCGGTTGGCCAGAAGGCGATAATCTTGGAAAACCACCCCCAAGCGCCGCCGCAACATGGCCAGCGGACGCGGTGGGATGCGGTAGGGTCGCCGCCGCCCTTCAGAAGAAAAGAGACAGACTTGATCGACGATGACCGTGCCCTCGGTGGCCTGTTCCGCCCCGTAGAGTAGCCGCAGCAGGGTGGACTTGCCCGCCCCGGAGACCCCAGTTACGAACACAAACTCGCCGCGGCGCACCTCCAAGTTCACATCCTGAAAAATTAAGTTGCCGTTGGGAAAGACCTTGCTCACGCCCCGCAAGGACACCATGCTGGCCGGGGCTTGCAGGGATCCGGATTGGGTGCTGCTGTAAAAGCCCAGGGTGGCCTCTGGATTGGCCGGGGCAGGGGGATGAGGGGTCGGAGCCGTACCCGCCCAACGGTGTAAGCGAGGAGGATAGCCGATGTGCTGACCGATCACCATAGTAAGCGCCTAGACAGAGGAGGGAGAGAGCGCCGGCAGACTAGGGGCGCAAACGAGAAGAGGGATCCCACAGCACTCGCCAGACAAAGCTGGGCAGAGCTAACATGCGTCGCCAGCGCCAGGGTTCCTGATAGAGACGATACAACCATTCCAGGTGATGGTCACGCCACCAACGGGGCGCTCGCCGTTTTTGGCCGGCCCAAATGTCCAAGCTGCCCCCCACCCCCATCCAGATGGCTTGGGGCAAAAGGGGACGCCACTTTTGGATCCACAGCTCCTGCCGCGGGGATCCCAGCCCCACCCACACCAGTTGCGGTCGAAATTCCTGGAGAGCTTGCAGAAGCTCTTTTTCTTCCTCGCTAGAGAAGTAGCCGTGGTAGCCCCAGAGGGCCAAAGCAGGACACTGGGCTTGCCAATATCGAATTGCTGCCCGGTTGACTTCCGGCCTTCCCCCCACCAGGGCCAAGCGCCACCCCCGTTCTGCCGCCAACGGGATCAGGGTTTCTGCCAGCTCGATCCCCGGCACCCGCTGGACGCGGATCCCCTGCCGCCGCAGGGCCCACACCACCCCAATGCCATCGGGGATCACCAGCTCCGCCGCTTGCAGCACCTGGGCAAAGGCCAGATCCCGCTGCGCCTGCATGATCATTTCCGGGTTGCAGGTGACCACTTGAGCGCCCTGCCCCTCCCGAATACGCGCCTCAATCCAGGTGGCGTAGCTCTGTAGGCTGGCCTCCGGCAGAGCAAGGTGCAGGTTCACGCCCAGAATCGCATGGATGGATAACGACACTACCGACCGAATGCTGGCCCCCACTGGAGCCGTTGGACACGCTTTTAAGATAGCCCGGACCTTCTCCCAGAGGGAGAGGGGAGTTCGAGGAGGCATTTCATGGCTATTTGACCACGAAAATCTCTTCCCTCAGGCATCCGCGGCGGCATCCACGGCGTATCTCCATCAGACCAGGCCAGAGGGAATTGCCCGACCCAGAGCAAGCCCCTGAAGGTTGGTTGCCATCTTTCGAGACAGGAGACTTGAGATGAAGACTGCAAAGACTCCCTTCGCTCTGCCTCAATTGGCCGCCGAATGGGATCCCAGCCCTGCAACTTCCCGCCGCAGCTTGTTGTTGGCTGGTTTGCTGGCGGGAGTGGGTGGAGCAATTGGATTGCGCACCCTGCCCGGTGCCGCTCAGTCCAACACTGCTGATATTGCCATTCTCAACGCCGCCATTGACTTGGAACAGCAGGCAATCTGGGCCTACAAAACCGCTGCCGGCAAGTTGAGCAATACTGAGGTGGGCAAGATCGTGTTGGAAGTGGCCACCAAGAACCTGAAGGATCACGAACAGCACCGGGATCTGCTGGCGGGCGCCGTGCGGCAACTGGGGGGGATCCCCTCTCGGGCCTGGGATAGCTACGACCTTTCCACCTACATCGACAACAAAGAAGGCAATCTCGACTCCGATGCCAACATTGCCAAGCTGGCCCTGGCTCTGGAGTTTGATGCAGCCTTGGCTTACAACGACGCGTTTACCCAGCTTTCCAACAAAGACCTGGTGGCTGCCGCCAGCACCATTGGCCCCAACGAAGTTGCCCATGCCACTGCAATCCGGGCCGTGTTCCACAGCCTTGATCCCAGCATTCTGGTGGTGCCTGCCCCCTTTGTCAGCGCCGAGACTCGGGAGCGCTGGATCCTGAAGGTGTAGAGCTGTTGGTAACCCCTGCCGGCGATGAGGCGATGATCTGCAAAGCCTTCCAACGTCCTCTGTAGGACTTGGGGCTTGGAGATCCAAGTGCTCTGCACTGCTGTCGCAATCGCCTTCTTCTGAGCGCCTCAGCCTTTGCTCTCTTCCTAAACCTGTGTGGAGAAAGCCCTATGCCAATGACGCGGCGGTTGCTGTTGCTCAGTGGGCTGGGATCCCTGCTCAATGCGGGGGCCATCTTGGCCGTGGATCGGTGGCGACAAGCCAGCTCCGTTGCGGAGCGGGATCCTGTCGAAGCAACGGCGGCAGCAGAGGTAATCATTCGGGGGTTTCAATACCTGCCCTCGGAGGTTACCCTCAAGCGGGGGGGCAAGGTGACCTTCACCAACCTAGATTCCACCCCCCACACGGCTACTCCTGTGGAGGGAGCGCAGTTTCAAGGGACGGGACGGCTAAGTCGCAACGAGAGCAAAGCGGTGGTGTTCGAAGTAGCTGGGATCCAGGACTATTTCTGCGATATCCACCCCAGCATGGTGGGCCGCATTGTCGTCGTCGATTAGGTGAAGGCCATGCAAATGGAACCCCTGGGATCCCCTCTTCCCTTCTGGAACATTTGTCGGCGGGTGTACCTGATTTGGGCCGTCCTTTTGGGGATTGGGTTTGCTGCCACCCAGTTTCACCAAGAGGCCAACATCAACTGGCTGTGGCTGGTGATTTCCCTGATTGGGTTGGGCTACATGGTGCGGCAGACTAGCTTGCCGGAGTTTCGAACAGCCGGACTGGCCCACCTCTACTTTGTGGGTTTGGTGTGGACGTTGGTGATCGCCCAGGGCATGATCCTCTCGGTGCTGCCCTTTGTCGGGCGTACCCCTTTGGCAGCTTTGAGCCCATACCTGGGGGTGTTTTGGCTGTGGCAAATGGGGCTGGGTCACTGGCTCAACGGCTTGGTGGATCCGCCGCGTCTCCCCTACTGGATGACCGGTGGGATCCAGATCCTGGCCGGAGTTGCCTGCCTGCTGTGGGGGCTGGAATGGCAGTTTGCGGTGGCAGGGGGAATCGGGGCCTTGGCCATGCTTCTTTTGATCCGGTTGCACTGACCCGTTCACTGATCTGACTTTGGGGTCTTATCCAGGCGCACTCGCCAAACTCCACCTCCCACGGCCACCTCATCTCCTGAGCGCAGCTTGCGTCCCCGCCGGGTTTCCACCTCACCATTCACCCGCACTTGCCCCGCTTGGATGAGCTGCTTGGCCTGCCCGCCGGTGGGAGCAACCCCCGCCAGCTTGAGGAATTGATCCAGCTTGATTACAGGATCCGTCGCCGGCTGGGGATCCCTTTGAGCAGTCTCCGCCATCACTTCACCCAAAAGGTTTTGACATTTACAAATTCCAGGATCCCTTCCCGACTCAGTTCCCGTCCATATCCTGAGCGTTTGATGCCACCGAAGGGAAGGCGCGGGTCGGACTTGACCATGCCATTGATGAATACGGATCCCGCCTCCAGCTCCTCCAGCAGGCGCTCTTGTTCCTCTGGATCGGTTGTCCAGGCGCTGGCGCCCAGGCCAAAGGGCGTGTTGTTGGCCAGCTCGATGGCTGCCGACACATCCGGGACGGTGAACAGCAGCGCCACCGGCCCGAACACCTCCTGGTGGGCCACCGGATGATCGGGGGGGATGTCGCTCAGGATCGTGGGCGGGTAAAAATTTCCTCCCAAGGGGGATCCGCCGATATGGACTTTGGCTCCTGCTTGCACCAAAGCCTGCACCTGTCCGTCCACCTCTTGCAGGATGCTGGGGGTAGCCAGAGGCCCCACGTCCGTTTGCGGATCCAAGGGATCCCCTACCTTGAGCCGGCGAAATCGCTCCGTCATGGCAGCCGTGAAAGGTTCAGCGATAGCCCTGTGCAAGATAAATCGTTTGGCGGCAATGCAGGACTGGCCGTTGTTGATCAGACGGGCCGTGACCGCTGTGGCAACTGCTGCCTCCAGATCGGCGCTGGGCAGCACGATGAAGGGATCGCTCCCTCCCAGTTCCAGCACTGTTTTTTTCAGATGTTGACCGGCCAAACGGGCCAGGCTGGAGCCGGCGGCTTCGCTGCCGGTGAGGGCGGCCCCCCGCACCCGTTCATCCGCCACCACCTCTGCCACCTGGGCTGCTGTGATCAGCAGGGTTTGAAAGACCCCTGGCGGAAATCCCCCCTCCCGAAAGATCTGCTCTAGGGTCAAAGCCGATTGGGGCACGTTGGAAGCATGTTTCAGCAAGAGGGTATTGCCCGCCATCAGGGCCGGGGCTGCACAGCGAAACACCTGCCAAAAGGGAAAGTTCCAGGGCATCACTGCCAAAATCACCCCCAGCGGCTGGTAGCGGATCCCGCTGCGGCTGGCAAAGTGCTCCGCACCGGTGGCATTCGCGTAAGCGTTGCGTAGCAATATGGAGCGCTCGGCCAAGAACCCTTCTGCCTCCTCGGCATAGTAGCGACAAACCCAAGCGGATTTTTCCACTTCCGCAACGGCAGAGGCCAAGGTTTTGCCCATCTCCAGGCTGATTAGGCGGCCAAACTCCGCTTTGCGCTCCTCCAGGATCCCTGCCACCCGCTTCAGCCAGGCGGATCGTTGAGCAAACGGGATCCGACGATAGCTCTGAAACCGCTCGTGGGCTTGGGCGATACAGCTTTGGATCTGCCCAGCGTCGAAAACGGGGTAGCGAGCCAATTCCTCTCCGGTGGTGGGGTTGATGCTGACCAGGTGCCCCTTCGCGTAAGCGTTGCGTAGCAATATCGTTTTCCCTCAACGCCTGTTTCTCCACTTTGGCATTTGTGCTCTGCCTGGAATAGTACTCCGCACTGCTACTGCGTTCGCGTAAGCGTTGCGTAGCAATATGGAAAGATTTGCGGAGTGGGGGACTCAGGGTTGCGGGCTGCCGGTGGTGTCTGTTCGGGATGGCGGGGCGGATCCAGGAGCAGACCAGAACTCGTAGGCTGCTTGCGACAGGCTGGCGATCAGCCCTTCGGCTCTGGGATCGTTGGGGGTTTCTCGCTTCACCCACACCGCCGCCACATAGCGCCGCCCGTTGGGCAAATCCAGGATCCCGGCATCCCCCACCACGGAGCTCAAGGTTCCCGTTTTGTGGGCAATGCGCACCTCTTGGCCCAGATTGGGCCGGAAATAGGAGAGCCGTTGGGTGCGCCAGAGAATATCCAAAAAGCGGTCGCGGCTGCGGCGGCTGAGCATGCGCCCCTGTTCCACCTGGCTGAGCAGCCAAACCATGTCGCGCGGGCTGCTGGTGTTGGTGCCCTCCAGATCCGGTAGCCACCATGAAATTTGCGTGTGTTGTAGCCCCCACTGGCGAAATTTTTGGTTGAGAGCCTCCTGTCCACCCAGGCGATCGATGATCAGATTGGTGGCGAAGTTGTCGCTGAGGGTGATCATCAGGGTGGCCGCTTCCAAAGCAGAAACCTGGGATCCGAGGGGTCGGGTTTGCAGCACGCCTGCCCCCCCTCCCTTGAGATCTTCCCGCAGGGTGAGCCTCTCATCCAGCCGCACCTGCCCGGTTTCCACAGCCTGGAAAAAAGCCAAGAGAATGGGGATCTTGATCACGCTGGCGGCAGGAAAAGCCTGATCCGGCCTAACCCCAGCAAAGGCGCCAGTTTCCACCTCCCAGAACAGAGCCCCTGCCGTCAAGCCCGGTTGGTCGGCCAAAGCGGCCAAGCGCTCCTGCAAAGCCGGGATCGCTTCTCCCGGCAGAATGTTACTCGGGAATGCCGACGGGGGAGGATCCCCAAGCTGCGTCGTGGACTGTTCTGTCCGGCCAGCGGTGGTCGATTGCAGCAGTTGCGAGAGGCCCGCCATCGTCAGGCCCAGGATGAGACTTAAGCTCAGTCCCCTGAGCAACACTTGCCCGAGAGATGGAGAACGTCTCAAGCGGCGAGGCCGGGCAGCCCGTTGGCGCAGACGAGCAATGGCTTTCTGGCGAGCAAGACGCAGCGGTTGAGGACGGGAAACCAATAGGGATCCCCTAGGGGCAGGAAGCAGGCGACCAGAACCTGTTTGCGGCTTTGACCCCTCTGGAGGCGGGACGGCGTTCTTGGCAGGTTGTGGAGGGCGGCGGGGATCCCGCGACTTCTCTGGCAAAGGCCTACGGCCCGCTAGCGCGGATGGATCGGTGCCTTTCTTCTCCCTTGCTCTGGTCATAAGAACGATTGCCTTAACACCATACTTCTGACAGACACTGCTGGCAGTTTCACCGACTCCACTCCGGTGAGCTTGGCTTAATTAAACCCACATTAAACCCACAAATTGGCCAACCTGCCCTGACCTAGATTGCAAAACGCCCATCAAACCGTCCTCGCGACACGAAGCCTAGCAACAACCCCGCCAAAGGCAGGATGAGTCCCTGTTGCCAGAGCATCCACTCGGAGTCGTTTTAAAAACTTAGGTTGATCCGTGACCCCCCTTTCCCTCTGGAAGAGGGGCTGGGAATAGTCGCGGAAGCGGCGCGGAGCGCTTTTGCCAAGTCCAGGAAAACCGTCAGATCTGTTCTCTCTGAGGGGGCTCACACCCATGGGGAGCCAGCTCCCGGCTAGCCCTTGCAGAGCCGATACACGGGCAAAGTGAAATGAAAGCTGCTGCCTTTGCCCAAGGAAGACTCCACCCAAATCTGGCCGTAGTGAGCGCGCACGATCCGTCGGCAGAGGGAAAGGCCGATGCCATAGCCCTCCTGCTGTTGATCCCGGGACAGGCGGACGGAATCGGAGAAGATGCTCTCTTGGTCGGCTTCCGGGATCCCAGGGCCAGTATCGCTGACGGTCACCTGCACCTTTTGGCTGGTGCGATGGAGGACATCGAGGCGGATGGATCCCCCGGCGGGGGTGTACTTGATGGCGTTGTCCAGCAGGTTGAACAGAACTTGGCGGATCTTGTCGGGATCCACGTGAACAGAGGGCAGATCCACGGGAATATCCGCTTGAAACTGCAGCCGCTTGCCTTGAATGCGCGGCCATAGCTCCTCGATCACCGCCTGACACAAGCCGGGCAACTGGGTTTCTACGGCTCGAATCCTCAGCTCCGAGGCAGCGCCACGGGCCGACTCCAGGATATCGGTGATCATGCTGTCCATCTTGCGCAGTTGCTGGCGGGCATGGTCGAACAACTGCCGTTCCAGCGCTTTGTCCAGGGATCCCTCGCGCCCCTGCTGCAGGGTTTCGACCGCCAGAGCCGTGGCCGTCAGGGGACTGCGCAAATCATGCACCAGCATGGCCAGAACGCGATCTTTGAAGTCCAACTGCTCCCGCAATTGGGCCCGCTCCTGCCGCAGCAAAAACACCTCTTCCGACATTTGCAACAGTGCCTCAGTGGTTGGAGGGGAGGTGGGATCCTGTCCTGCCCCTTCTTGTTCGCGGAAGCGGACCGTAGGTCCTTGGGAAGCCAAAGCCGCCTGGCCTTGCCAACGGGGCCACCACACTTCCAACTGCGTCGCCAAGTCTTCGCCTGCCAAAACCTGAGCAGGCAAGGGCTCAGCCTTGACCAGAGCCGGAGTCGCCACCAGCTTGTAATGCTCCGCCAGGTAGGGGTGCTCCTCCAGCGGCACCACTTCCAGTTGGGCAGGGTATTGGCCGGGCAACCCCTGGATGTGCTGGCGCAGATGTTCCTCAAGTTCGGCAACGACAGCTCGACTCTTTGCAAACAACAGCAGGCGAATGACAGAACGAGCGGAGGTGAGGTCTGGCGAAGTCTGCATAGGCCAAAGTCCAGTCGCGTTAGCGCTCGCGATAGCGGTGCGTAGCACATTGCGTAGCATTAAAGCCAAAGGTTGGCGTTTCAGCAGCCGGGATTGCCGTGCGCTCGTTCGCGGAAGCGGACCGTAGGTCCAACCGTAGGAGCCATTGCTGCTTGTTCCTTCTAACACCTAATCTTGGGAAAAGCTTAAAAAGGGACATGGAGTGTAACAAGAAAGACCCCTCAGCGTGTATCTTTCCCGGCCGAGGAACAGCCGCAGGAGAGTATGGCCAGAACCCGCCCACGGAACTTAACAGAACTTAGTGAAACAGGTAGGCCAGCCCCACCAGCAGGGCCACCAACCCCACCGCTGTCAGGGTGAAGTGAAGCAGGGAAGTCTTGCCTTTGCGCACCATGTTGCGCATGGCCAGGCGGGTGTAACTCAGCTGGGGGGGGGATCCCGCCCCAACCGTTCGCGACAGCGGGCCGTAGGCCTTAGGAGAATCTGCAGAAGAAGGCTGCGCCATCAGGATAACCAGAGCGATAATTTACCCTACCTTCAGGCTAGCTTAATCTGCTCCTCCGGATAGAGGTGTTTCCCAAGCTTCGACCTTCCCGCTGAAGAAGGGCCATAGCTGTCGCGCGGGGATCTTCCGGTGCCAAAATAACGACAGCATCCCCCTCTTTTGCCCCCCATGTTGCAAGTTCAGCATCTTTCCTACCATCCGGCAGGCGTTTCCCAGCCCATTCTCAACGATCTTTCCTTTGAGTTGGGCCTGAACCAGTTGGGGCTGATCGTGGGCAAAAGTGGGGCGGGCAAGAGCACCCTGCTGGAGATTTTGGCTGGCTTGGCGCGGCCCACCCAAGGACGGATTACCTGGGGAGGGGCAGAACTTTCCCCCAACCGCTTGCGCAGCATGGCGGGGTTGGTGTTTCAGTTTCCAGAGCGCCACTTTTGCGGCTTGACGGTGCTGGAGGAAATGCGCTTTGGTTATCCAGAGCTACAAAGAAAAGAGATCGAAAACGCCCTCAGACAGGTGGGATTGGAAGGGATCCCTCTACATACCTCCCCAAACCGCCTCAGCGGCGGGCAACAGCGGCGCTTGGCCCTGGCCGTCCAGTTGATCCGTGGCCCGTTTTTGCTGTTGCTGGATGAGCCGACGGCAGGATTGGATTGGTCGGTGCGACGGCAGTTGATCGAGCTGTTGGCTCGGCTAAAGTCCACCTGGACGGTGTTGGTGGTTTCCCACGACCCGGAGGAGCTGTCCTCCATTGCCGATGTGCGGTGGACATTGCAGGCGGGATCCCTGAAGCTGTTGCCGACGGAGGCTTTGCTTCACAGGTAGCGGCGGGGATCCACCGGTTGGCCATTGACGCGCACTTCAAAGTGAACATGGGGCCCGGTGGAGAGGCCGGTGGAGCCGGAAGCAGCAATTGCTTGCCCCCGCTGTACCTGCTGGCCTACCCCAACGGCAACGCGGCTGTTGTGGGCGTACAGGGTGGTGATGCCGCCCCCGTGATTCACAATCACCGTGTAGCCATAGCCGCCGTACCAGCCGGCGTAGATGACGGTGCCCCGGTCGGAGGCTCTCACCGCAGTGCCGGTGGGCACACCAAAATCGATCCCCGCATGAAAGCGGCGACTGCGGTAGAGGGGGTGAACCCGCCAGCCAAAGCCGCTGGTGATCGGCCCGCGCACCGGAGCGATGAATCGGCCTGTCCCTTGAACGGGATCCCTGCCCCCCTGCTGTTGGGCCTGCTGGGCGATCAGTTGCTGGATGAGGAGAGTCAACTGTTGGGAATCGGCTTCCAGCCGCCGTTGGGCTGCTTCATAGGCCGCGCGTTCGTTGGCCAAGCGGCTCAACAGCTGCTCTTGGGCGACCGCCTGCTGCTGCAGTTGGTTCTTCTGGGCGGCCAGCTCCTGCAAAATCAAAGAGATCTCGTTGCGCTGCATCTCCAGAGCAATGCGCTGTTGATCCACCTCCTTGGCCATTGCTTGCAGCTCTTGGATCAACTGCCGATCCGCCTCGATCAACAGTTGCAGTTGGTGGCGGCGGTCGAAAAACTCGTTCAAGTCACGGCTGGTGAGCAGCAAAGCCCACCAATGTTCGGCCCCCTGTCGCTGCATGTAGCGCAAACGGGCAGCCGTGCCCTGTTGCTGCCGTCTCAGGCGGTCTTCCAGCTCCTGTAGCTCCTTTTGAGCTTGCTCCAGGGCTTTCTGGGCTTGTTCCAGACGATACTGATTGTCGCGAAGGCTGGATTCGGTCTGTCGAAGGTTTTGCTGCAGGGATCCCATGCGGCGGCGGGCTTCTTCTTCTGCTTGGCGCAGTTCTCCCAAGCGGCGCTGAGTGCTCTGGATTTGTTGCTGGATCTGCTGCTGCCGCTGTTGCAATTGGTTGACATTCTGCGCCTGAGACGGAGCAACCCCCCCCAGTCCCCCCAACAGCAAGAGGGTGAGCAATCCGAGCGCTATCCACCCTTTTAGCCTGTGTGCCCCACGACTGAGACTCGTCACTCCTCACACCCTCTGCAACCGACCCATCGACCCTAAGGATACAAAGATCCCCACGGATCTGAATCGGGCCTGAGCTGGCTATTTAGGGCTACTCCGAACAGCAACAGAAGAGCCAGACAGTAGCGACTCCACCTCCGGATCCCACAGGCCTGACGGCATGCAACTCAAGCGGCAGCAACCTCAACGGACTAGAAAAACTAGGAAATGACGATAAACTGGCCGCTCACCTGCTGGCAAACCTCACGCTTAGAAGGCCAACCAAAAAGTTGCCTCATACAGACGGGATACCTTGCGGCACCTTTGGTTTGAGGAATCTTCCTCCTCTTCTCTGCTGAGTTCAGCACCGGTTAGGGAGACAACAAGGCCAGAGCAGGAACCAGCAACGCCGTGAAAAGCTGGGAAAAGCAAACACTCCGGCAAAGGCCACGAACGCGCAAACAGTTGCCCCTATAAAACACCGGCTTTGCTTGTTCCTGAGTCATCTGCTAGGCTTTCCCTTGAAAGAAAAGACGTTTAGGCTTTATGGTTTGTCATTATTTCATTGGCAGGCTGACTTTTTCGTTTTTGGATTGCAATTAAACTTAAGCTAAACCCAAGCAACTGCAAAACACTGAGCGGGTATTTTCCTACAGATGGCATTCGAGGATGCTGAGTGCAGTTTTAGAAAAGGGTCACAGCACCCCTGGTTACTCCATCTGTGGCAGCAGCCGCTGATTGCCGTGATCCGCCTCTGTGCCAGCCCAGCCCAGGCCCTAGAGGGATCCATGCTGGCCATCCGGGCCGGGATCCGCCACATTGAAATCACCACGCAAGTTCCCCAATACCTGGAGTTGATTGCCCAACTGCGGCAAGACCACCCGCAGTGTTGGATAGGGGTGGGCACTGTTCTCGATCGGCAGGTGGCGGAGCAGGCTTGGCAGGCAGGAGCCCAGTTTTGCGTTTGCCCCTTCACCGATGAGCAAGTCATCCGTTGGGGTCGGGAGGTGGGGCTGCCCATCGTGCCCGGTGCCCTCACCCCCAGCGAGATCTGGAGGGCGTGGCAGGCGGGGGCAACGGCAGTAAAGGTGTTTCCGGTGGAGAGCATGGGGGGATCCCGCTACCTGCGCCATCTACAATCGGTGCTGGGATCCCTGCCGTTGATCCCCACCGGGGGAGTCACCTTGGCCAAGGCAGCGGAATACCTGCAAGCAGGGGCCTGGGCAGTGGGCATTGCCGGGGATCTGTTCCCGACAGAGGATTTGGACTCAGGCTGCCATCTGTTGGAGAATCGACTGCGACAGGTGCTGCAGCAGCTTGCGGAGCAGAGAAACAAAACCTGGCCCAATCCGGGCAAACTAGTAGAATAGGGGGCGTGGTGTGAGTGAGGCCCGCATGGATGGATTTTTAGATCTCTATCTGCAATTCAACATCCCAAGCCCGATTGAAGAAGCCACTTGGCGTCATTGGTTCGAGATCTGGCTGAAAGAGCTGGGAGTCCAGGAGCCATGCGAGCTCAGCCTTTGCCTCACTTCCGATGAGCACATCCGCCAGCTCAACCGCGAGTTTCGCCACCTCGACGAGCCTACCGACGTGCTGGCCTTTGCCGCACAGGAGATGTTTGCCCCCTTTGAGATCCAAGACGTAACGGGGGTACGCCTGCTGGGGGATATTGTGATTTCGGTGCCCACCGCCCGCGCACAGGCCAAAGCGCAGGGGCATCGTCTTTCGCAAGAGTTGGCCTGGTTGGCCAGCCACGGGTTGCTCCATCTGCTGGGGTGGGATCACCCGGATGAACTGTCCCTGCAGCGCATGTTGCAGCAACAGCGACAGTTGCTCGCAGCCATCCAACTGGATGGGGAGGTGGCCCATGGCCAACAGCCCTAGTCGGTTGCCGGAGCGTTCTCGCCTGGCGGTGTTCCGGCGGCGCGTCCATTCCAGAGACCCAGCGCAGCCATCTGAGGCGGATCGGGCAGCCAGTGCCGAGCCTTTGGGAAGGGATCCCTGGCGACGCCCCCCCTCTTGGCAAGTGGCTGACAACCTGGGCAAAAGTTTCTACTACGCGGGCAAGGGCTTGGTCTATGCCATCTGCACTCAGCGCAACTTCCGCATCCACATGGCGGTGGCGGTGATAGCCTTTGGCCTTGGGCTGGGCCTGCGGCTGAGCGCTGTGGAAATGGCCCTGATCAGCCTGACCAGCGGCTTGGTGATGGCGCTTGAGCTGGTGAATACCGCTCTGGAAGCGGTGGTGGATCTCACCCTGGGCAGCAAGTATCACCTCTTGGCCGAGATCGCCAAAGATTGCGCGGCAGCAGCGGTGTTGATGGCGGCAGCGGCGTCCTTGATGGTGGCGGCTTGGCTATTTCTTCCGCCCTTGGTGTTGCTGCTGCAAGACGGCTTCCCGGCAGCAGGGTAGCTCCCCGACTGGAGAGGGAGTTTCCTATCCAGACGGCTGGGAGTGGATCACCACCCGTCCTCCCTGCCGATCCAGATTGAGCAGTTTGGCCTCCGCTTCAATATCCAACTGCGCCCAAGCGCTGACCATCGCGGATCCCACCCGTTCCCGATTCTCGGGAGCACAGAGGGCCAGAAGAGTGGGGCCGGCTCCGCTGATCACCACCCCATAGGCTCCGGCAGCCATGGCTGCAGCTTGAACCGTTTTGAACCCAGTGATCAGCTCCATACGCGCCGGCTGGTGCAGCCGATCCTGCAGAGCCACCTTCAGCCAGTCCACCCGCCCCGACTGCAAGCTGCGAATGAGCAGGCCCAGATGGCTGCTGGAAAAAACCGCATCCGCCAAGCTGACGGATTTGGGCAGGATCTCGCGGGCCGCTTGGGTGGAAAGCTTAAAGTTGGGCACTACGGCCAGGATGCCAATGCTCTCATGCCACTCCACGGGACAAAACACCCATTGCCCCTGCTGTCCCTGCACACAAAGCTGACAACTGCCCTGCAGGGCGGGCACCACATTGTCTGGATGGCCTTCTAGGGCAATGGCCAGTTGTAGGAGGGTTTCGGGAGCTAAGTTAAGCGCCCCAATGGCATTGGCCCCCAGCAAGCCGCCGACAATGGCGGTGGCAGAACTGCCCAACCCCCGCGCCAGGGGCACGTTGAGGGTAATTTCGATTTCTACCCCCGGCACAGGCTTACTCAGCAGCTCAAAGGCGCGGCAAAAAGCCCGGTACACCAGGTTGTCCTTGCTCTGGCTAATGTGGTCGCTGCCGCGGTAGTGGATGCTGAGGCCAGAAGGGATCTCGCGAAAATAGAAGTGATTGTAGAGCTCTAGGGCTGCACCGATGCAGTCGAACCCTGGCCCCAAATTGGCGGTGGTGGCCGGGACGATGACCTCTACGCGTTCTTTGACCAAGGGGACAACTCCTCAGTGAACGGTGGGTAACTCAATGTCTGCGGGCTCCCATTATCCTACGAACGATGGCCAGACCTTGGATATTCTCGCCACCTCTGCTCGGTCTGCAGCTCGCCGAGGCAAACGCGCTGATCCAGCGGAGCTTTTGGACTATCCCGAAAGGTTTCTGACCATGATTGGTTCTTGTGACTTATTTGTGACTTATTGAGTATCGGGAATGTTGGGCCTGTTTCAACTCCAGCCTTTGCCATTGGCTGAACCCATCAGGGATCCTGAAAGAAGTGCGGGAGGGATCGGGGGGTGCAGGGGCTGTCTTGGTTGGTGTTGGGTTTGAGCTATGTCGGGCTGGGACTGGGATCCCTGCCTAGGTTGCGTATGAACCGGGCCACCATCGCCCTGGTGGGATCCGCCCTGTTGATTGGCTTGGGGACCTTGTCGCTACGGCAGGCTTGGGAAGCCATTGACCCGACCACGATTGTGTTTCTCCTGAGCATGATGGTGGTAAATGCCAGCTTGTCCTATGGGGGGGCTTTTCAGTTGGCTTTGCTGGGCTTGATTCGGGTGAGCCGCAGCCCCTTTGGTCTGTTGATCATGCTGGTGTTCGGCAGCGGGCTGCTCTCGGCTTTCCTGCTCAACGACACGCTGGCGCTGGTGTTTACTCCCCTGACTTTGCAGGTCACAACGGTGCTGGGGTTAAACCCGATTCCCTATCTGCTGGGCTTGGCGGCAGCCACCAACCTGGGATCCGTCGCCACCCTGAGCGGCAACCCGCAGAATATCCTGATCGGCTCCTTCTCTGGGATCGGCTATCTGGAGTTTGCTGCCCAGATGACCCCCATTGCCGTGGTAGGGCTGCTGCTGGAAGTGGGGTTGCTGTGGTTGTACTACCCTGAGGTGCGCTCGTTGAAACCCTTTGCCCAGGTGCCTTGGCTGCCGCTGCGGCTCTACCCGCCCCTGTTGCGCAAGAGCGTGGTGATTACGGGGGGGCTGTTTGTGGCCTTTGTAGCCGGACTTCCCTTGGCAGAATCGGCCTTGGTGGCGGCGGCCCTGTTGTTGATTACCCGTAGGCTGAAGCCGGAGCGATTTTTGGAGCAGGTGGACTGGAATCTGCTGGTGATGTTTTCCGGGCTATTTATCCTGACGCGGGCAACGGGAGAGCTGGTCACTGCTTGGGGGATGGGCTTGGGATCCTTGGCAGAGAGTCTGGCGGGATCCCCTCTTGCCCTGCTGAGCAGTGTGGCCGTTTTATCCAACCTCATCTCCAATGTGCCGGCGGTGCTGTTGCTGCAATCGTTCCTGCCCCGACAGGAGACCACCGCTTGGCTGTTGCTGGCTGCTGGCTCCACTTTGGCAGGCAATTTGACACTATTTGGGGCGGTGGCCAATTTGATCACAGTCGAGGCAGCGGCCAAAAAAGGCTACGTGCTCTCGTTTGGAGAACATCTGCGCTTTGGCCTGCCCCTCACTCTCCTAACCCTGGGGTTCAGTGGGTTGTGGCTGTACCAGCCTTTCCTGTCTTCTCCACCGCTCAGATGACCTCTGTCGAGGGATCCAGTGGGGCTGTGACTGGCTTGTCGGGATCCCTGTGTATGATGGGAAAAAGAGTTTAAGAAACGTAACGTGTCTTCTCCGCTATCGCAGGCAGTTATTTTGATCACAGGGGCAACAGGGGGTATCGGCAGCGTCCTGGTGCCCATGCTGGCTCAGGCCGGATCCCATCTGGTGTTGGCCGCTCGGCGAGAAGAGCCCCTGCGAGCTCTGGTGGAGAAATCAGCCTCTTTGGGGGCTGCCTCTGGATTGGGGATCCCCACTGATGTGACGGACTATGCCCAGGTAGAGGCCCTGGTCAACCAAACGGTGCAAAAGCATGGGCGCATTGACGTGCTGATTAACCTGGCCGGGGCCGGGATCCTGAAGCCTGCTCCCCAGCTAACCCCCGCAGACCTGGAGCGAATGCTGGCGGTCAACCTGAAGGGCAGCTTCTACACCAGCCAACTGGCTGCCAACCCCATGCGGGAGCAAAAATCCGGCCACATCCTCAATTTTCCCGGCGTCCTTGGACGTTATCCCATGGCGATGGCCTCTGCTTACTGTGCGGCCAAGTTTGGGGTGGTCGGGTTTAGCAAGTGCATGGCCGATGAGCTGAAGCGCTTTGGGGTCAGATTTACGCTGTTTTACTTCGGGGGCATCGACTCACCCTTCTGGGATCCCATCAGCCTGAAGGTGCAACGAGACAAGATGCTCAGCCCTGCCACGGCTGCGGAAGCCATCTGCTTTGCCCTTACAGCGCCCGCTGGTGCTGTACCGAGCGAGATAGTGTTGCAGCCGGAAAGCCACCAATTCCTTTGACCAAGTGTTTTGCCGTCCTTTTGCTGGGGTTGAGGCGGCAGCAGCTTGTCTTTTGGTGAAACAAGCGCTCGAGTTTCTCTCTTGGGCTCCCCCCGTCTCAATCTTGCTCTCTGCAGCCCAAAGCGCCAGCAGGGATCCTCATTTCTTGGCGGCAACGTTGGATCAGATCTCCCGACACCCCCACCAACCGTCCTAGCCATTCGTCCGGCACAGAAGCAAGCAACGCCGGCCCAAACTGGTAAACTACCCGGCTCCGACCGCTAAGCGGTACGGAGCGGGCTTTCAGTAGCCCTGAGCCTGCTCTGCT
>NZ_JANSIL010000097.1:0-21553 GCF_047462015.1 Synechococcus sp. R5-13
CATCAAAGCGCATTCCTCCCGGCACTGACCCTACGGGTACAGTGCGGGGCTCCTGCGATTTCTAGCTGAAAATGATAATTACTGATAATCAAAATTGAAAACGGCAAGGGGGCCTCATGAAAGTTGCCTACGTGTTCACTCACCCTCGCTGCGGCACCTATAAGTTGGGCCAGATGATCCTGCCCCAGCTAGAAGCAGGGGTGCATGGAGCGCAGGTGGTGGGCATGTTCTTTTTCGACGACAACTGCTTTGTTTTGCGGCAGGGGGATCCCATTGGCGAGCGCTTGGCCAAAGTTGCCCAAGAGCAAAACATCCTGCTGATGATGTGTGACATGTGCGCTCTGGAGCGCAACCTAGCCGAAGGGGAACCCCGCTGGTGCGACGCTCAAGGACGCGGGCGCAGAGAGCCAGCTCGGTGCGTTCCCAAAAACGTCGTCAAAGGAGTGCAGGTGGGCTGTTTCCCTGACCTCTACGAGGCCTTGAAGGACAACCCACCTGACCAAGTGATTACGCTTTGACGGAAGGACCCCGACTTAGCTGACGGCCACAGCCGCCGGCGGCTCTTGGCTGGGCTGAGAGCCGATCTTGCGGAAGATCAACCGCTCGTTGGCTACATCCACCAAAATGCGGTCGCCGGGCAGGAACTCGTTCTCCAGCAGCTTGGTGGCGATGGGGTTTTCGATCTCCCGCTGGATCACCCGCTTCAGGGGACGGGCCCCGAACACGGGGTCGTAGCCCACCTCTGCCAGGTAGTCCTTGGCTTCTTCGGTGAGCAGGATCTCGATTTGCTGATCTGCCAGCAGCTTTTCCACCCGCTGCATTTGCAGGCCGACAATCTGGCGAATTTGCTCTTTGGTGAGGGCGTGGAAGATGATCAGCTCGTCCACCCGGTTGAGGAACTCCGGTCGGAAGTGGTGCCGCAGCATGGCCAGCACCTGAGTTTTCATCTCCTCGTAGCGGCTTTCATCGGCCCCAATTTCCAGGATGAGGTCGCTGCCGATGTTGCTGGTCATGATGATGATGGTGTTTTTGAAGTCCACTGTCCGCCCTTGGGAGTCGGTGATGCGGCCATCGTCCAGCACCTGCAGCAGGATGTTGAAGACATCCGGGTGGGCTTTTTCCACCTCGTCAAACAGCACCACCGAGTAGGGGCGTCGCCGCACCGCCTCGGAGAGCTGCCCGCCTTCTTCGTAGCCCACGTAGCCTGGAGGAGCTCCGATTAGACGAGAGACCGAGTGCTTCTCCATGTACTCGGACATGTCGATGCGCACCATCGCCTCGGAAGTGTCGAAGAGGAACTCCGCCAAAGCACGGGCCAGCTCGGTTTTCCCCACGCCAGTGGGCCCCATGAACAGGAAAGAGCCGATGGGGCGATTGGGATCCTTCATGCCGGCCCGGGCGCGCCGAATGGCTGCCGCTACGGCGGCTACCGCCTCGTCTTGGCCCACCACCCGCTGGTGCAAATGGGCTTCCAGGCGCAGCAGCTTCTGCTTTTCCGACTCCATCAGGCTGGTGACTGGGATCCCCGTCCAGCGGGAGACGATCTCGGCAATATCTTCGGGAGTCACTTGCTCCCGCAGCAGCGGCTCGCCGTTGGCCTGCAGCTTGGCCAGGTGAGCTTCCTGCTCTTGGATTTGCCGCTCCAATTCCATCAGCTTGCCGTACTTGAGCTCGGCAGCGCGGTTGAGGTCATATTTTTGTTCAGCCTGTTCGATTTGAAGCTTGACGGCGTCCCGCTCGGCTTTAAGGCTTTGCAGGCGTTCGATAGCCTCTTTTTCAAATTGCCAGCGAGCATTCAACTCCCGTTGTCGCTCCGTCAGGTTGGCCAGCTCCTGCTCAATTTTGCTGAGGCGATCTCTAGAGGCAGCATCATCTTCTTTTTTCAGGGAGAGCTCCTCCATCTGCAGTTGCATGATGCGCCGGTCGATCTCGTCCAGCTCGACGGGCTTGGAGGTGATCTCCATCTTCAGCTTGGCCGCCGCCTCGTCCACCAGGTCGATGGCTTTGTCGGGCAGGAAGCGCTCGGAGATGTAGCGGTTGGAGAGCACCGCTGCCGCCACCAAGGCGGAGTCGCTGATTTTCACCCCGTGGTGCAGCTCGTAGCGCTCTTTGAGGCCGCGCAGGATGGAGATGGTATCTTCCACCGAAGGCTGATCCACGTACACCGGCTGGAAGCGGCGTTCTAGGGCCGCATCTTTTTCGATGTGCTTGCGGTATTCATCCAGGGTGGTGGCGCCGATACAGCGCAACTCGCCCCGCGCCAGCATGGGTTTGAGCAAGTTGCCGGCATCCATGGCCCCTTCGCCGGCCCCGGCGCCGACAACGGTGTGCAACTCGTCGATGAAGAGGATGATCTGGCCTTCGGATTCGGTGACCTCTTTGAGCACAGCTTTGAGGCGGTCTTCAAATTCCCCGCGGTACTTGGCCCCGGCAATGAGAGCGCCCATGTCCAGAGCAATGACTCGCCGGTTTTTCAGAGACTCCGGCACATCTCCCCGGTTGATGCGCTGGGCTAGGCCCTCCACAATGGCTGTTTTCCCCACGCCGGGTTCGCCGATGAGGACGGGGTTGTTTTTGGTGCGGCGGGAGAGCACCTGAATGACGCGGCGGATCTCGTCATCTCGCCCGATCACCGGATCCAGCTTCCCTTCGCGGGCCGCCTGGGTGAGATCGCGGCCATAGCGCTCCAGGGCTTCGTAGCGGGATTCGGGGTTTTTGTCGGTGACCCGCTGTTTGCCTCGCACCTCTTTGATGACCGGTTTGAGGCGCTCTACCGTCAGGCCCAGGGGTGCCAAGACCCGCTTGCCCACCCGCTCATCTTGCAGGGATCCCAAAAACAAGTGCTCCACCGAGATGAAATCATCGCCGTACTCTTTGCGAAACTCCTCGGCCCGATCCAGGGTGGTTTCCAGGCCGCGACCCAAGTAGAGCTGATCCACCCGCGCCAACTTGGGCTGCTGGTTGATGAAGCTTTCCACTTTATCCCGCACCAGCCTCGGATCGATACCTGCCCGTTGCAGGAGGGTTTGGGTGAGCCCCCCCTCTTGATCCAGAAGGGAGATCAGCAAATGCTCGGTTTCCAACTGTTGCTGCTGGTGCCGCCGGGCCACATCTTGGGATTGGACAATGGCGCTCCAAGCTTTTTCGGTAAATTGGTTGGGATTGGTGGGCTGCATAGGAGTTCGGCAGAGCTTTGCTACTCAGTATAGGAAGGCAATACAGACACAGGGAGCACCCTGGACTCTTTCGGGGCAGTAGAGCTGGGTGCCGGAAGCTCCGGTAGGATCTTCCTGATCTAGGTATCGCCTATTTTGCCAGAGCCAGAGTTCGCAACAACCGTCCTCTCCAGCTGCGATCCATGGAGGGATCCCCGCCTTATTCTTCTTCTTCGTAGGGACGGCCTTCCCCGATTACCGCCAGGTCAATTTGTTGGCGGTAGTAATCCACGTTCTTAATCTGCACCTCCACCCGATCCC
Organism: Synechococcus sp. R5-13; assembly: GCF_047462015.1. Classification (NCBI taxonomy): domain Bacteria; kingdom Bacillati; phylum Cyanobacteriota; class Cyanophyceae; order Synechococcales; family Synechococcaceae; genus Synechococcus; species Synechococcus sp. R5-13. The sequence goes on from NZ_JANSIL010000097.1 coordinate 3,477, forward strand.
CCAGGCGAAACTGGCGCCGACTCTTGCGTCCCACCAGCGCCTGCTGACGGCTGCGGTACTCGTACCAATCGTTTTTCAGGGTGCTGACCCGCACCAAGCCTTCCGCCAAGATGGGATCCACCTGGACAAAAAAGCCGTAGTTCTGGACGCCGATGATCAGGCCGGGGAACACCTCTCCCAGGTGCTTTTGCATGAACTCAGAGCGCTTCAGGCCCATCAGCTCCCGCTCCGCCTGCTGCCGGATCCGGTACCCCTCCTGAATTTTGGGCAGTTGCGCCTGGAGAAACGCCTGCCATTCCTCCTGCACCTTGGGCGGCAACACCTGCCAGTCGATTTGGCCGTAGCCGCTGGGGCCGTGCAGATCCACCACGGTTTTGGAGCGAGAGCTGCGGCGCTCGCGTCCTTTGCTCAGGGCCAGGTGCAGGGCACGCAAATTGAGCAAGTCGGCATAGCGGCGCAAGGGGGCCGTAAAGGTGGCGTAGGGTTCTTTGAGGCCCAACCCAAAATGGCCGAGTTGCTCTTCCAGAGGCTGGAGACGATACTCGACCGGGGGCAAGGTGGCCAGCATCTGCGCCACCAAGGCCGGGCTCGCGCCAGAGGCCAACACATCGGGAGCGGTGATGCGGGCACAAATCCGCTGCCAGTCCGCCAGAGTTACGACAGCGGGATCTTGCAAATTCAGATCCAGCTTCATGGCATTGGCCAGGCGCAAAAAGCTCTGCAGGGCCTCGGCGGCAGGGGCAGGCTGCACGCGGGCCAAAGAAGGGATCCCCAACTGGCGCAAATGGTGGCCCAGGATTTGGTTGGCCAGCAGGAGAATTTCCGTCATCAGGGCATGGGCGCCGAGGCGATCGCTGATCAAGAGGGGGCCGTAGCCGCTTTCATCGGCAGAGTGGGGAGTGAGCAAATCCAACAGGGGCAGGTCAAATCCCCCCGCCTGGTGACGTTTGGCCCGCAGGATCTGGCTAAGGCGCAGCAGGTTTTGCAGCAGGGCCATCAACTCCGGCACTTCTTCGTCGGGGCCCAAGTCGGCGGTGGTGGCCAAAAGAGCCTGCACCTGACCATAGGACAGGTGAGCCCGCGATTGCACCAGGCTGGGGTAAATCTCGAAGTTTTGTACCACCCCTTCTGGGTCGAGGGTCACTAGCAGTGAATAGGCCAAGCGCTCCTGCTGTGGCAACAGAGCCAGGCGGTTGTGCACCTCCGGCGGAAAGAGAGGCAGCACCATCGTATCGAGGTAGACGGTGGCCGTCCGCTGCTGAGCCTCTTGCTCCAAGGGGTGGTCGGGATCCAGCCAATGGGCCACGTCGGCAATGTGGATCCCCAGCAGCCAGTGGTCATTCTCTTGCCGCTGCAAGGAAACAGCCACGTTGGGTTCCAAGCCGTGGGGATGCTGCAGATCCAAAGGCTCCAAAGTGATGCAAAACCAATCGCGCAGATCGCGGCGGCCCTTTTGGTCAGAGCGGCTGAGCTTTTTGGGCAGAGCTGCTGCTGCCTCCAACACTGGAGCGGGAAACTCCTGCGGTAGGTCGTACTTGCAACAGACCAAATCTGCATCGATGGAGGCCTCTGGGCCGTCGCCCAAAATTTTGCGAATGGTTCCGGTTGGGGGCAGATCCCCCAGCGGGTAGCGATTCACCTCCACATAGGCCACCCGACCTTCCGCCAGCTCGACAGGGGATCCCTCCGTCAGGGCCAGCTCGAACAGCAGCCGGTCATCCAAGGGCACCACCCGAAAACCCTGTTCCGTCTGTTTGAGGCGACCCACCAGGGCAGAATTGGCCCGCTCCACAACGGCCACCACCTCTCCTTCTGGACTGCGGCGACGGTTGCCATCTTTGGTGACCCGCGCCAACACCTGATCCCCATTCCAGGCGCCGCTGAGGTTGCTGCCGTGGATGTACACATCCTCCACCCCCGGCTCGTCCCGAATGGCGAAGCAAAAGCCTTTGCTGGAACAGCGCAAACGCCCCACCACCAAAGATTCGTCCGGCTTGCGCCGATAGCGAGGGGGATCCCCGGATCGTTCCAGAAACCCAGCCCGCACCAGGCCATCTAGGGCAATCTCCAGCATTTCCGGCGCTTCTGGATCGGCGGACTGCAAGAGGGCAAGAAGAGTATCTTTGTCGGTCAATTGCTCGGGAGGCTGAGAGAGAAAATGCTGAAAAATTCGAGAGAAGTCCATTTTGGGTATTGGCAAAAGAGGAGAGAAGAAGAGGGGTTAAGACATCGCAAGACCCAACCCGTTGGCGTTAGTCACGCTGGCCGGTGACGATAAAAGCTACCCGCTGACCGATGTTGGTGCTGTGGTCGGCCAGACGCTCCAGGTAACGGATCGCCAGCAACATCAATAGAATAGGCTCGACCGATCCGCGAATGTCAGACTGCTGCGCCAACGTATTGTAAAGGTTAGTGTAATCTTCATCAACGGCGTCGTCTTCCCGCTTCAGTTGTCGGCCCAGGTCAGCGTCCAATTCCGTCAGGGCCACCAGGCTGTGGCTGAGCATTTTCTGGCAACGCTGCATCATCACCTGAATACGACCCAGCTCCGGGGGCGGCGGGTACATGACCAAGCGCAGGGCCACTTCGGCCAAATCTTTGGCGTAGTCGCCAATCCGCTCCAGATCGCGTACCAGTTGCATCAGGGTACTGATCCAGCGCAGATCCCGCGCCACCGGGGAGCGCAAGGCAATCAAATTAATACAGTCTTTCTCGATTTGACGATAAAAACGGTCAATTTGCTTGTCTTGGGCGATCACCTGTTCGGCGGCGGCCAAGTTCTGTTCAAACAGGGCCTGCTGGGCCAAGACCACCGATTTTTCCACTAATGCCCCCATACGCAGCACATCCTGCTGAATCCGCTTAATCTGAAGTTGCAGCTCAGCTTGCCCCATGGCTTTCTCCCATGGATGTGGGCAGGGGGGGGAAGGGTTGCAGTTGTTTTGGATCACCAGAGCCAGTTGATCTCAATCATGGCAAACTTCGCCTGGAATAGGGGCAGGGAAGATGGCCAACTTGGGGGAAGATGAAAATAGCGGTTGCCCTTTGAGGGGGATTCGTCTGTCTGGAGTTCTCGGGTTGCTTTGTCATTGAGACGGTCTCATGGCTCTCCCCCCTATCGTTGTGTTGGACGATGATCCCACCGGATCCCAAACCGTTCACAGTTGCCTGCTCCTCACCCGCTGGGATCCGGAGACCTTGAAGCTGGGGTTGCAGGATAGCTCGCCAATTCGCTTTATCCTCACCAACACCCGATCCCTGCCGCCGGCCAAGGCCGAAGAGGTGACGCGGTCGGTCTGCCGGGCCCTCAAGCAGGCCATGGGGGAGCTGGGGTGGGAGCGGGCCCTTTTCGTCAGCCGCTCCGACTCGACGCTGCGGGGGCATTACCCCCTGGAAACGGATGTGATGGCAGCAGAGCTGGGGCCTTTTGATGCCCATTTTCTGGTGCCGGCCTTTTTTGAGGGAGGGCGCATCACCGGCAACAGTGTCCACTACCTACGGGTGGGGGAGCGCTGGGTGCCGGTGCATGAGACGGAGTTTGCTCGGGATGCGGTGTTTGGCTACCACCACAGCTATTTGCCGGACTATGTGCAGGAGAAAACCCAGGGGCGGATCCGGGCTGAGCAGGTGGAGCGATTGACCCTAGAGCAGATTCGCGCCGGCTGTCTGGAGCGGCTTTTGAGTCTGGAGGGGAATGTCTGCTGTGTGGTGGATGGAGAAACCCAGGCGGATCTGGATCGCTTTGCCCAGGATGTTTGGGCGGCTATAGAGCAGGGGAAGCGCTTTTTGTTCCGCAGCGCCGCCAGCCTCTTGACGGCTTTGGCCCAGTTGCCGCCACAACCCGTTCCCCCGGAACAGATGGGGCAGTTTGTTCGCTCCTCTCAACCGGGGGTGGTGATCGTGGGATCCCATGTGCAAAAGTCCAGCCAGCAGTTGGCCCGCCTTCTGCAGGAGCCTGAAACCCAAGGCATCGAGGTGGAGGTGAGGCGACTATTGGATCCCGACGCGGAGCTGCTGCCAGGGATCCTGGCCCAAGTTCACAGCGCCTACGAGAAGGGTCTGACGCCGGTGGTCTACACCAGCCGGGAGGAACTGACTTTTGAAAAGGGCTCCGTGGAAAGGCGCCTGGCTTTTGGGCAGAAGGTTTCGCGGTTGTTGATGGGCGTGGTGCAGGGGTTGCCGCCGGGAATTGGCTATCTCATCAGCAAGGGCGGCATCACCTCCAACGACACCCTCAGCGTTGGCCTCAACTTGCCGGCGGTGCGTCTGCTGGGGCAAGTCTACCCTGGGATCTCGATGGTGATCACCCCGTCCGATCATCCCCGCTTTCCCAACCTGCCGGTGGTGTTGTTTCCGGGCAATGTCGGCGAGGTGGATACGCTGGTTTTGATTCATCGTCGCCTCAAAAGTCGGGGCTTGATTTAGGGTGAAGAGGATGGTCTTGTGGGTTCCTCCTGCCGATGGCTGAAGTTGTCCCCCCGCCGGAAGCCTTGCCCGCCTCGGATGCCTGGTGGGGATCCCTGCGGCAGAGGCGGAGGGAGTTACCGCCGACAGTCGTGCAGCAGGCTTCCCAGAGCTTGGGCAGCTGGGAGGTGGATGTTGTCATTGCCGGTGGCACCCTGGGGATCTTCTTGGCAGCGGCTTTGGCCAAGCGGGGCTGGCGGGTGATCCTGCTGGAGCGCGGGATCCTGCGGGGGCGGGAGCAGGAGTGGAACACCTCACACCAGGAGCTGCAGGTGTTGTTAGAGCTGGAGCTGCTTACCCCGCCCGAGTGGGAGGCAGTCCAGGTTACCCACTACCCGAGGGGGCGGATTGGCTTTGGGGAGGGCCCCCACTGGTGGGTGGAGGGAGTGCTGAATGTGGGCGTGGATCCAGTCAGCCTCCTGGAGTTCCTCAAGCAGCATTTCCTGGCCTGGGGGGGCCAAGTGTGGGAGCAGACTGCCTTTCAAAGTGCCACCGTTCACCCCGATGGGATCTGCCTCCAGACCACCAAGGGACAGATCCGTGCTCAACTGCTGGTGGATGCCATGGGGCACCGCTCGCCCATCGCGGCCCAGGCTCGCCAAGGGCAGCCGCCAGATAGCGTCTGTCTGGTGGTGGGATCCTGTGCCCAGGGGCTGCCCGACCAACCCACGGGAGATCTCTTCTACAGCTTTACCCCGGCCCAGAATGGCTACCAGCCCTTTTGGGAAGCCTTCCCCGCCCGCGATGGGCGCACCACCTATCTGTTCACCTACTGCGACCGAGATCCGGAGCGGCCTAGTCTCCACACCCTCTGGCAAGATTACTGCCAGCTGTTGCCCGCCTATCAAGGGGTTGAGCTGACCCAGATCCACTGGGTGCGCAAGCTGTGCGGCGTTTTTCCCGCTTACCGCCGTAGCCCTCTGCAACTGCCCTGGGATCGCCTGTTGGCAGTGGGGGACAGCAGTGGCAGCCAGTCTCCCCTCAGCTTTGGCGGCTTTGGGGCAATGCTGCGCCACCTGGATCGCCTGCAACAAGGAATCCACGAGGCCCTTGCACAGCGGCAGTTGGATCGGGCGGCCCTGGTCTTGCTACAACCCTACCAGCCCAACTTGGCCGTGACCTGGCTCTTTCAGAAGGCCATGATCCCCCCTCTGCGGGAGAAAACCTGGGATCCCGATAGCATTAACCGCTTGTTGAGCAGGGTGTTTGAGGCCATGTTTGCCGCCGGCCCCCAGGTGGTGAAGCCCTTTTTGCAGGATGTAGTGCAGTTCGGCGGCTTGGCCCAGGCCCTGTGGGGGGCGATGAGTCGGGATCCTCGGTTGGTGGCCGGACTTTTGCCCCGGTTGGGGTTGCCGGAGTTGGTGGAATGGGCGGGCCACTTTGGCGCGCTTGGCCTCTTCGAGCTGCTGCAAAGGCTAACAGATCGCCCGGAGCCGGAAACCAACCCCCAGGACTACTTCTGGAGACGGCGCCGCGAGGCTTGGCGCTACGGCTGCGGCCGGGATTACCTCTTTTAGGGGTTCTGACCGTACACCGCCACCCCATAGGGCGGTACCTCCACAAGATCTCCTTGGCTTCTGGCGGGCAGAGAGGATCCCTTGCCCAACCACTGGGTCTCATGGCTGTCCAAAAGTTTTTCCCAGGTGCCGCTGGGCCATTGGGTATAGGTGACTGGCTGATCGGGGCTGAAATTGAAAAGGGCAAGCAAAGCCTGGGATCCCTGGCGGCGGTGCAGAGCTAGGCCAGAGTTGGAAAAGAGCTCCACTTCCACCCCGTCCCGCTCCAGATGCTGGAGAGCCGGTTGGGTTTTGCGCAGCCGGATCAGGGTCTGGTACCACTTCCAGAGAACCTGGTGGTGACCGGCCTTTTTCAACTCCCAATTCAGCTTGGAGCGCAAGAAAGTCTCTTCAGCTTGGGGATCCGGCGGCTCTCCCTGCCAGGCAAAGGCGCTGAACTCGCGGCGGCGTCCTTGGCGCACCGCTTCCACCAGGTCGGGATCCCCGTGGCTGACAAAATACAGAAAGGGGGCCACCTCCCCGTATTCTTCCCCCATAAACAGCAGCGGCAGCATGGGGGCCAACAGCAGGGCAGCGGCAGCCAACTTGAGGCCCTCGAAAGAGGTGAGCTGGCTAAGGCGCTCTCCCAGCCTGCGGTTGCCCACCTGGTCGTGGTTTTGAATGCAGACAACAAATTGGGATCCCGGTCGCCCAACAGCGGAGTTGCCGTGACGCCTGGCGCGGTAGCAGGAGTACTGGCCAGAATAAACGTAGCTCTCCCGGTAAGCCTTGGCCAGGTGCTCCAATTCGCCAAAGTCCTGGTAGTAGCCTGTCTTTTCCCCGGTAAGCAGGGTGTGAAGTGAGTGGTGGAAGTCATCGCACCACTGGGCATCTAGCCCGTAGCCCCCTTGCTCTCGGGGGGTGATGAGGCGGACATCGTTGAGGTCGCTTTCGGCAATGAGAACCCTGGGCCGGCCAGTGCGAGCTTCTAGGGCATCCACCTGCTCTGCCAATTCCTGCAAGAAGGGGTAGGCGCTGAAGTCGTAGATGGCATGCACCGCGTCCAGCCGCAGCCCATCGAGATGAAACTCCTCCAGCCAGTACTCGGCGTTTTGTAGGAAAAACTCTCGCACGCCGTCAGAATAGCGGTCGTCGAAGTTGAGGGCATCCCCCCAAGGGGTGTGGTACTTGTCGGTGAAGTAGGGGCCAAAATCCCGCAGGTAGTTCCCCTCCGGCCCCAGGTGGTTGTAGACCACATCCAAGATGACGGCCAAACCCAGTTGGTGGCAGGCATTGACTAGGGCTTTGAAGCCTGCCGCTCCTCCATAGCTGGTCTGCACCGCGTAGGGGTAGACGCCGTCGTAGCCCCAGTTGCGCTCTCCTGGAAACTGGGCCACCGGCATCAGCTCCAGCACGTTTACCCCCAACTCCACCAACTCCGGCAGGCGAGGGATCAGGGCGGCAAAGGTGCCCTCGAGGGTAAAGGTGCCTACATGCAGCTCGTAGAGGATCCACTGAGACAGGGGGATCCCCTTCCACCCCTGATCCTGCCAGTCGAAGTGGGGATCCACCACCCGCGAAGGGCCGTGGACGCCGTAGGGCTGGCAGCGGGAAGCGGGATCCGGCCGCTCCACTACCCCTGCTGAGGTGTGCAGGCGGTAGAGGTAGTCCACTGGCCCAGGTGGGATCCCGTCCACCTCCCCCTGCCAATAGCCCTGCTCATCCCGCACTAGAGTAAAGCAACGTTGGACAGGGCTGAGCAGCTTCAGCTCCACCTGCTCAACCAAGGGCGCCCACACCGAGAAGTGATAGCAGCCTGAGCCCAGGGGATAGGCGCCCATCCGCCCGGCCTGGAAGAAAGGAGAAGCCTGCAACACAGAATCTATCCCGCAACTCGGCTTCCACTATAGCGAGCATGCCTGGCAAAGGCCGGAGAGTGGGTTTTTGGCTTCTCCTCTGCCATAGTGGAATGGGTCTCTAGCGCTTAGGTCTCATGCTCAACTACCCGCCCAGCTATCCGGATCCCACCGTTGTCGACATCTACCACGGGCAGGCGGTACCGGATCCCTACCGCTGGCTGGAGGATCTGGATTCGGAGCAGACGCGGGCCTGGATCGAAGCACAAAACCAACTCACCTTCGACTACCTGAGACAAATCCCGGCACGGCAACGGCTGCTGGAGCGCCTGACGCAGTTGTGGAACTACGAAAGATACAGCCAGCCCTTCAAAGAAGGGGGCCGCTACTTCTATTTCAAGAACGACGGCCTGCAAAACCAAAGTGTTCTCTATACCCAAGAAAGCCTGGAGGCTGAGGCCAGGGTCTTGCTGGATCCCAACACCTTCTCCGAAGACGGTACGGTGGCTCTATCGGGCATTGCCATCAGCCGTGATGGGCGGTATCTGGCCTATGGCCTCTCCTGCTCCGGCTCCGATTGGCAAGAGTGGAAGGTGCGGGACATCGAAACCGGCGAGGATTTGCCGGATCACCTCCGCTGGGTCAAGTTTTCCGGGGCGAGCTGGACGCTGGATGGGCAAGGATTTTTCTACAGCCGCTACGACGAACCGGCCCCCGGCAGCGAATACGAAAGCGTCAACTACTTCCAGAAGCTCTACTACCACCGCCTGGGCACCTCCCAGTCAGAAGATGTTTTGGTCTATCACCGCCCCGACCAAAAAGAGTGGGGCTTTGCCGGCGGGGTTACTGAAGATGGGAATTACCTCATCATCTCCGTCTGGCGGGGCACGGATCCCAAAAACCTCATCTTCTACAAAGACTTGCGGGATCCCCAGTTTCCTGTAGTAGAGCTCATCCGCGAGTTTGAGGCCGAATACAGCTTCGTGGGCAACGACGGATCCCGCTTTTGGCTGTTGACGGACTGCCAAGCTCCTCGGCGGCGACTGGTGGCGATTGACTTGGAGCAGCCCGACCAGGTGCAGGAGGTGATCCCCGAGGCGGAGGAGACCCTGCAGGGGGTTAGCTTGATCAACAATCAGTTTGTGGCCTTCTACCTCAAAGACGCCCACACCCAGATCAAGACCTTTGCTTTAGACGGCACCTACCTAGGAGAAATCCCGCTGCCCGGGCTGGGATCCGCCAGCGGCTTTGGCGGCAAGCGCTACGACACCGAGACCTTCTACACCTTTACCAGCTTCACTACCCCGCCCACCATCTACCGCTACGATTTCACCAGCGGCACCAGCACCCTGTTCCGTCAGCCCCAGGTGGATTTCAATCCCCAGGCCTACGAGGTGCAGCAGGTGTCTTACACCAGCAAAGACGGCACCCGCATCCCCATGTTTCTCGTCCACCGCCGTGGCCTGACTCGGACAGGGGATCACCCCACTCTGCTGTATGGCTACGGCGGCTTTGGCATCTCTCTTACCCCCAGCTTTTCAGTGGGTCTGGTGGCCTGGCTGGAAATGGGAGGGGTTTACGCCCAGCCCAATTTGCGCGGCGGCGGCGAGTACGGAGAAGAGTGGCACCAGGCGGGCACCAAGCTCAACAAGCAAAAGGTGTTCGACGACTTTATTGCCGCTGCTGAGTGGCTGATAGCCCATGGCTACACCAACCCCGCCAAGTTGGCCATCTCCGGCGGCAGCAACGGCGGCCTCTTAGTGGGGGCCTGCCTGGTTCAGAGGCCGGAGCTGTTTGCAGCGGCCCTGCCGGCAGTGGGGGTGTTCGACATGCTGCGCTTTCATAAGTTCACCATCGGCTGGGCCTGGATCTCCGAGTACGGATCCCCGGAGAACCCGGAGGAATTCAAGGCCCTCTACGCCTATTCCCCTCTGCACAACCTCAAGCCCGGCACTGCCTATCCCGCCACCCTGATCACCACCGCAGATCACGACGACCGGGTGGTGCCCGCCCACAGCTTCAAGTTTGCCGCTGCCCTGCAGGCAGCCCAGGGGGGATCCCAGCCCATCCTCATCCGCATCGACACCAAGGCAGGGCACGGGGCCGGCAAGCCCACCAGCAAGCTGATTGAGGAAGCTGCCGACCGCTGGGCCTTTTTGGTGCAGGTGCTAGGGATCCCCTGGGACGGAACGGGAAGTTAGCGAGCTCTAGGACCCAGGCCCACCCGACCGGCATAAACTGCCGCTTCCCCCAGCTCGTCTTCGATGCGCAGCAGTTGGTTGTACTTGGCAATGCGCTCGCTGCGGCAGAGGGATCCGGTTTTGATCTGCCCGGCACGGGTGGCCACCGCCAAGTCGGCAATGGTGGTGTCTTCCGTCTCGCCAGAGCGGTGGCTGATGATGGTGCGAAAGCCGGCTTGAACTGCCAATTGGATGGCCGAGATGGTCTCCGTCAGGGTGCCGATTTGGTTGGGCTTGATCAAAATGGCGTTGGCGGCGGCGCTGTCGATACCCTTTTGCAGGCGGGTCAGGTTGGTTACAAACAGGTCATCTCCCACCAGCTGTACCCGGGATCCCAGTTGAGCGGTCATGGCTTGCCAACCGGCCCAGTCTTCTTCCGCTAGCCCATCTTCAATGGAAAGGATGGGATAGTTGGCCAGCAGTTGCTGGTAGTAAGCCACCATATCAGCCGCGCTGTGGGCTTTGCCCTCAAAGTGATATTGCCCATCCTGCAGCAGCTCGTTGGCGGCCACATCCAAGGCCAAGGCGATATCTGCTCCCGGTTTGTAGCCTGCCTGTTCAATAGCCGTCATCAGCAGATCCAAAGCCGCCGCATTGGAGTCGAGATCAGGAGCAAACCCCCCTTCATCCCCCACACCGGTGGACAGCCCCTTCTGCTGCAGCACTTGTTTTAGTACCGCAAACACCTCAGCCCCGTAGCGCAGCGCCTCGCGAAAGCTGGCCGCTCCAATGGGCACAAGCATAAATTCTTGAATATCGACGTTGTTGTCGGCGTGGGCGCCGCCGTTGAGCACGTTCATCAGCGGCACCGGCAGCAGGTTGGCAAAGGGCCCCCCCAGGTATTTGTAAAGAGGCAAGCCCACTGCTTCCGCAGCCGCTTTGGCTGTCGCCAGAGAAACTGCCAAAATAGCGTTGGCCCCCAGGCGGGACTTGTTGGGGGTGCCGTCCAGGTCGATCAGCAACTGGTCAATACGGGCTTGGTTGAGGGCATCTTCTCCCTGCAGCTCCGACTGGATGGGGCCAAGGATGTTTTCCACCGCCCTCAGCACACCCTTACCGCCGTAGCGTTTGGGATCCCCGTCCCGCAGCTCATGGGCCTCGAAGGTACCGGTCGAGGCACCGCTGGGAACCTGCGCCAAGCCCGTTGCTCCATTGGCTAGACCCACCAGGGCTTCTAGGGTGGGACGCCCTCGCGAGTCGAGGATCTCATGGGCGGTAATCCACTCGATGGCCGTTTCCACAGTTACACCTCAGCAATTGGCTAGATAGCTCTGGCCAAAGCCAGATCCCCCCATAGACTAGTAGATTCTTGCCCGCGATCCGGTCAGCTTCCAGAAAACTTTAAGTCTGTCCTTCGGGCACAGAGATTCTTCAAGGCTGCAGCAGTAGATTGAACATAGGCCGGCCAGAGCTTCAACTAGCCGTCGAGCGGGGTTTGCCTGGGCAAGGTGCTACTCAGGAGGTGTTCTCCTCTTCCTTCTAGGCAAAGCGATGGCTCAGCCGCATCGGGTCGTGTACGGTGATCTTCTTCTTGTGAATGGAGATGTACTTCTTCTTGCGCAGCTCTCCCAACAGGCGGGTGATGGTGACGCGGGTTGAGCCAATGGCCTCGGCAATGGCCTGGTGAGACAGCTTGAGATCGATGGTGACCCCATCTGGGCCAGGCACCCCGAAATCGCGACAGAGAATCAACAAAAAGCTGACCAGACGGGATCCCATGTCGCGATGAGCCAGCGTCTCGATCATCATCTCCGTTTGCAAGATACGAGACGACAGGCTTTTAACCAGCAACATGGCCAGTTCGGCGTTCTCCTGCAAGGATTTTTCCACCTGCTCGATCGGCAGAGAGAGTAACTCGGTAGGTGTAAAAGCCACCGAGTGATAAAAGCGGTCGGAGCGCTGTCCCGTGATAAAGGAGAGCACGCCGAAGATGCTGTTTTCCCGCAGGAGGGCAACGGTGATTTCCTCTCCCATTTCGTAGACCCGCGAGAGCTTAACGGCTCCCTTTACCAAAAAGTAAACCCGCTCCGCCGGATCCCCTGGAAAAAAAATGGTCTTCCCACGCTCAAACGTTTCGATAACCGGAGGATGGTGAGGGCCTCCCAATTGCTTGAAGGCTGTGATCAGAGATTTTTCCGCTACGGCCACCGCCATACTCATCAACCTTTTAAGGTCAGTTTATACCTAAGATCAACCTACTAAGATCAATCTAGAAGCATTAGGCTAGGTTGCAACCCATTGACTTCAGAATCTACGAGGATACCAAGATTTACCCTAAAGTAGAAGGTTCTGCCTAGGTATCTTTGTAGCACGCGCTACATTTTTAAGTCTCGTTGCTGCTCTCCAGCCAAAGGCAGAGGTTAGGATAGGAGCCATTGTCGCTGGGGGTTGCGTCGGCCCTTGGCGGTAGAGAGTGGAGTGGGTTGGAACATTCTATCTATCTATCTATCTATGGGGATCCCAGAGGTTATCGTTGCTGCACCTTCTCAACTGAGCCGCCAGCATTTCACAGTGCGGATGCCGGATCCGGCCAATCACCTGCTGGAGGTGGAACTGCAGATCCAAGAGGTGGATCCAGAGGTGCCTTTGCGGCTGCGACTGCCGGTGTGGACGCCGGGATCCTACCTGGTGCGGGAATATGCCCGTCACGTGCAGGAGTTTCAGGCGGCAACCGAGCAAGGGATCCCTTTGGCCTGGCGGAAGGTGGATAAGAACACCTGGCAGATCGATCCGCCGGGCTGTTCTGCCGTGAAGGTGTGCTACCGGGTCTATGCCTATGAGCTGACGGTGCGCACAAACCATCTGGATTTGACCCACGCCTATTTCAACGGGGCAGCGCTCTTCCTCTACGTGCCCGGTCGCGAGCGGGAACCCTACACTTTGACGGTGATCCCCCCCAAGCCGGATTGGCACATCGCCACCAGTTTGCGGCCCTTGACCTCTCCTTCTGAGGATCCCACTTCCGGCCAGTCTTTTGTGGCGGAAGACTACGACGAGCTGGTGGATAGCCCGGTGGAGGTGGGCCTGCATCGGATGCAATCGTTTGAGGTGGAAGGGATCCCCCATTACTTTGTGGTTTGGGGGGCGGGCACTCTGGATGTGGAGCGGGCTGTCGCTGATGCCAAGGCCATTGTCGAAACCACAGCCGCATTTTTTGGTGGGCTACCCTATGACCGTTACTGGTTTATCGTGCATTTGTCACCGGGAGGATTTGGTGGCCTTGAGCACAAGTACAGCACCACCCTTCTTTACTCTGGGCTGGAGCTGCATCAGCCGGAGTCCTATCGGCGCTTTTTGTCTTTGCTGGCCCACGAGTTGTTTCATGCCTGGAATGTCAAGCGTCTGCGTCCTCTGGCATTGGAAAAGATCGATTACAACCAGGAAAATTATCTGGAATGTCTGTGGTTTTGTGAGGGGGCGACCAGCTATTACGAAAACGTCATCTTATTGAGGGCAGGGATCCTCAGTGCCGGCGATTTCTTGAAGATTCTTTCCGAACAGATTGGTCGCTTGCAGCGTACTCCGGGCCGGGCCGTGCAATCGCTGCGGGAGTCCAGCTTCGATACCTGGATCAAACTCTACCGCCCCCACGAAAACACCCTCAACAGCCAGGTTTCTTATTACTTAAAGGGGGCTTTGGTCTGTTGGCTGCTGGATCTGCACATTCGCCACCTTTCCGGCGGTCAGGGATCCCTGGATACAGCTTTGCAGGATCTGTGGCAGCGCTTTGGTCGGTCAGAGAAGGGCTACAGCGACCAAGACTTGCGGGAGGCGTTTGAGCGGGCAGCCGGTGCCGATCTTGGCCGGTTTTTCTCCGCCTATGTGGAAGGCACGGAAGAGCTAGACTACAACACTTACCTACACCCCTTTGGCCTCACCCTTAAAGCCCACTTCAGCCGCCCCAACCCCATCCCATACCTGGGCCTCAATTTCAACGGCGAGGGCAATCGCATCAGCGCAGTAGAGATGGGATCCCCGGCGCAAAAAGCGGGCATCTGGGCCGGCGATGAGCTGGTGGCCCTGGATGGGTTCAGGGTGAGCGCTGCCAACTTGGCGGAACGCTTGACGGCCTATCAGCCCCACCAGATCATTTGTTTGAGCGTTTTTCAAGCCGATCAGTTGAAACATTTCTGGATCCCGTTGGATCCCCCTCGGCCCGATGTCTACACGTTGGAGGTGTTGCCTGAGCTGACTCCTGCTCAAGAAGCCCTTCAGCAAGGCTGGCTGGGATCCCTTGTCGGCGCCCAGCTTCGGTCAGAGGCAGGTCCCCATCTGCTTGAAAATTCACCTATCTCCTCCTATCATGTTGAGGCAAGCAGGTAATCCAGTTAACTGGAAAGAAAAGTAACAGCAGCAGAGGACAGGAGTATCTGATGGACTTAGTTTTGGTTTTATTGATTGGGGCAGCTGTTGGTTTCTCGGTAGGCATTTACGTTGCTCGCCAGTATGGGGCCAGTCCTAAACTGGAAATCTGGAAACGAGAGATTATCAGAGATATATCTTCGCAGCTAAGCCAACACAGCCAAAAACTCAACGACCCGGACAAAGCACTCATCAAGTTGAGCGAAGGATTGGTAGACAAGATTTCTCAAAAGTTACAGGAAAAGTTACAGGCCGTCCAAGCTACCCTTGAAGAGTTTAAATTTCGCCTTGCTGACAGCCAGCAAAGCTTGCTACAGGACTGGGGCAGAGACTTTCTACAAGCTATATCTGTAAAGTTGGCCGAACATGGCCAGCAACTGAACAATCAGCTAGCCATTCTGGAAAATCTAGTGGAAGAGGCCAAAGATATTTATCGGCAACTACGGGTTACTATTCAAAGTTCTCATGGATCCGAGATATGCCCAACTGCAAATCAGGACTCAAATCAGGACTCCCAGAATGAGCAGGTTACTCAGGTCATTGGTAAAGCACCAGATCCTGAGACACCAGACGAAGTACTAAGAGACAAGGATGGGACAGCTATCGTCGATATATCAAAGATAGAGTCGTTCTTAAACTCAAAAAACATAAAGATAAAAAGCATAGCTGCGGAAGAAAAAGAGGAAAAGCTAGATCAAATAGCCGCCTTTATGGGCAGTCAGTACTCTTTGATCAAAAGATTCTATGGAATGATTAAGTCAAGTATGAACAGCGGAAACTCTTTCTCAATAAACCTTAGAGACGAACCTCAACAAGTAATTGTCACAACTTGCCAGGTTGCCACAGAGCTATACAAGATTGCATTTTTGGAATAGATACTTCAGAGCGCCTAGGTGTCTGCTAGTAGCAAGAGCCAGCAGATCTCGACAAGCACTGAATTTTCTCTCAGGAAACTGGCTAGAGAGATACGTTAGGAATAGGTTGATTTGCCTTGCTAAAAGGCAAACTGGAAAGATTGATTTTTCTCACATAGCAAATGCCAAAGTTACTTTGTCAAACGGAGATGATTTTGAGATGGATCTTCTCTTCCACGTTAATGATCAATTTTACTGGGTAGAGTCGAAGACAGGTGGGTACCAAGATAAAGTACAAAAGTACTCCGAGATTGCTTCTGACCTTGGTCTTCAGAGAAACCAAGCCATCATAGTTTTGGCCGACGTTAGTCAAGATGCAAAAACCAGTCTATCCTCTCTCTATCATTTGTCGGTCATCAGTGTTGATGAGGTTGAGGCTACATTTGAGAGGATCTTAAAAAGTCACCTTCGAGAAGTCTGAAAGGCACCCAAGAGCATTAGCTTAAGCCACAATTTTGACAGCTTGTTCCATACACCACCAGGGATCCTCCGCAAAAGCCGGCATGGGCGTGCTGCCCGCCTTGCCCAAGATGGCCAGCCGAACTTCCCGATCCAGGCGGGATCCGGCCCCGTAGGGATCTTCTGAGGGAGGTTCCAGCCGTTGCCCCAGAGGGGGCATCACCATAATGCCTGGCTGCATGCTGGTGCTGCTGACCCAGATTTTGAAGCGATCCACCGCTACGTCTGTTCCTTCTGGCAGCTGCATCTGCAGCAGGTAGCGGGGGCCAGAGCCAATCAGCAGGCTCTCGTTGGGGCGTAAACGGGCAGGCAGATCTGGTTGATAGGGGTAAACCAAATCCACGCTGTACCGCCGCTCGTCAAAGACGGTGACATAAACATGCACTGGAGTGGGGGCTCTGTTTCTCAAGGCAATGGCCAGGTTGCGGCCTGCTTGGATTTGCACTTTCCCTTGGGGATCCCGCGGCAGGGGGCTCACTTCGGCAGGGGCAGAGCTGCTGGCCGGGGTTTCCAGTTGGAGAAATTCCACTTCCAAGATGCTGCTCAGCGCATCGCTGGCAGGTTGCAGGTTCAAAAGATTACCAAAAGCAGCCACGTGCTCCAACAGCCGCACCAGCTTGCGAGGCAGGGCCAGTAGCTTCTTCACCGGGATCCGGAAGGCCGCCAGAGCCACCTCTTCCCCCCGCCGGTAAAAGTGATAAGTGGCATCGGGCAACAGCTCTACCCGCAAGTCCGCTGCTTCCGGGTCTGTGTAGGTCAGAAGCGGTGAGGCCGGCAAGGCCGCCAGCAAATCGGCAACGGGCATTTGCACTTGACTGGGATCCGCACAGGTGAAAGCCACCCGCAACGGCTGGAATCGGATAGAGGACATGGGGAAAACCTGGAACGGAGTCTGCCGTATTCTCCTGCTGTGAGGTTGCCGGGCAAGCAAGCCAAGCTCTATATTACCTGCTCAGTTCTCCCCACCTCGACCGGGCTGTGGCCAAGTCAGCTCTCGGCCAACAGACTCCCAACAGGCCATAGCTCCGTAATCAAACTTAACACCAAAGGCAAATGGAACCATTGGGAAACTATCCCGGATCCCATCTGCAAATGATCTCTTAATGGTCTATTCTTGATCCTGTTGTCGGGTTTGTGGCTGGAGTGGAGCCCACCTCTCCTCTTTCTAGGCTGATCTACGGAGAACCATGTTTAGCAAAGCTTTTTCTTTTCAGAAGGTGTTTGCGCCAGCGCGTCGTCGGTTGCTTGTCCTGCTGTTGGCTGCGTTGATGGCTGGGTTTGGCTGGGGTCTGGCTCCAGTGTTTGCAGCTAGGGATATTCCTGCAGTGGCTCTGTCGCCAACTGAGTCTATTACCTTTACCGAAGCCCAGTTGGCCAAAGGGAAGAAGCTATTCAACACCGCATGCGCCCAGTGCCATGTGGGCGGCCAGACCTATCCCAACCCGGATGTGAGCTTGAAGCTTTCGGATCTGGAGGGGGCAACTCCCCCACGGGATAATGTGCTGGCGATTGTGGATTACATCAAGAATCCAGTCACCTATGACGGGGTGGAGTCTCTGTTGGAGTATCACCCCAACACCCAGCTCACCAGTGAGTATCCCCGTCTGCGCAACCTCACCGACGAGGATCTGAAGCTGATTGCGGGCTACATTCTGGTGCAGGCCAAGACCGTTCCCGGCTGGGGTGGTACCAAGAACGAAAGCCACAGCGACCTATCAGCCTATCTCTAATGCCGCATCTGGATCAGAAGTTGCCTATGAGATGGCGGATCCCGTCTCGCCTCTGGGCCTGGGTCGGGATCCTAGCTTTGTTGTGGCTGGGGCTGGCCAGTCCGGTGGCTGCCCGCATTGATCCTTACGTGAACCAGTATTTGCGGGTGAGTGGCCCTGTGGAATTGCCTCTAGATGCCGCAGGGCATACCCTCACCTTTACCCCAGAGCAGCTCACGGACGGCAAAAATCGTTTTCAGTCCGCCTGTTTGAATTGTCATGTGGGCGGTGCCACTTTGCCGGCTCCCAACATTTCCCTCTCTTTGAAGGACTTGCGCGGTGCCACTCCACCCCGAGATACCCTTCAAGCCTTGATGGAGTACCAGCGGGATCCCGGCAGCTACGATGGCTCGGATTCCAGCTATGGATGCCGACCTGTACCCCCTTCCTGGATGGACGACGAAGCCGTAAACTACCCGGCTCCGACCGCTAAGCGGTACGGAGCGAGCTTTCAGTAGCCCTGAGCCTGTTCTGCTCTACCAGAGAACAAAACAAGCCCGGACCTCTAGGCTGGTTT
>NZ_JANSIL010000098.1:0-7065 GCF_047462015.1 Synechococcus sp. R5-13
ACTTCCGCATTCCTCCCGACACTGACCCTACGGGTACAGTGCGGGGCTCCTGCGATTTCTAGCTGAAGGGTAGAAGCACTCCGTCCTGCTAACGGGATCGGAACTGCTGTCGCCAATGCCAGCCCCTGAAATCTTCTTGCCGGCGCGAGCGGGATCCCGGCTAGTGGGTGTTGGGCAACATCAGGCGCACATTGACCAAATCCCGCTTGTCCACCAGGGCCACACCGGCCAATTTGCGTTTGCGCTTGCTGGTTTTGTGCTCCAGCAAGTGGTTGTGCCCGGCCCTGCGACGCATAAACTTGCCGCTGCCGGTCAGGCGGAAGCGCTTGGCTGCTGCCTTGCGGGTTTTGATTTTGGGCATGATGACAACCCCAGAATACGCGGGGCCAGAGCTAAAGGTCACAGCTTTCTAGGATAAGCCATAGAAGAACAAGAGGGCAAATGCCAAGGTTCGTCCCGCTGAGGCAAATGACAGCAGTCGAGAAACTCTCAGGAGACTGAGTTTTGAGGCTCCAGCAGCAGCACTTGCCAGCGCAGCAAGCGTTGCAGTTGCTCGAAGCTCAGGGGGCACTCTAGGCCAGCCTGGATCTCTTGGACGGTGCGGATCCCGTCCACCTGTTGGAGAAAGGCGAAGGCTTCTTCGCTCAGGGAGATGGCTTCGTAAGCATAGTTGAAAATGCTCCGCCCCGGCCACAGGCCCAGACAGGGGCTGAGGTGGGCAATGGCTGATGCTACACTTTCCGGGCTTGTCCATTCCCAGCAGCGGATGGGGGGCTTGCCGAGAAACAGCTCGTAGTGGGCTACCACCGGATCCAGCAGCTCGATCAGGCGATAGCGTTCCGGTTCCGGCAGCTGAGCCGCCTGAGCCAGCAGGGCCTCGTCCTGGCCCAACACCCGTTCCAGCCGCCAAAACTCCGGGTTGGAAAAGCGCAGAAACTGCAGTCCGGAAGCCCGGATTAATTCAAACAGAGTCTCGATGGTGTAGTCCACTTCCTGGGGGTGCAGGTACATATCGGCGAAGCATTCGTCGTCCACGTTCTCGATGGCCCAGCGGGCACGTTCTTGCTGCTGGATGCGGTTGGTTTCCGGCAAGATCTCGAAAAGGCGGCGGCCCACCTGGAGACCCCTCTGCAATTGCTCCGCCGAGGCAAGGGTCTGGTGTTCAGAACCCGTTACCAGCAGGCGGATGGCCTTTTGCATGAGGCGGATTTCGTGGCGGCCCAGCTCACCATACACAAACAGGTGCAAGAGCCCGCCGGGAGCCAATTTGCCGGCCAAAGCCTGCAGCCCTGCCACCGGATCGGGCAGGTGGTGGAGCACGCCCACGCAGTTGATGAAGTCAAACTGCCCCGGCAGCTGGTCGATGTCGTAGACGTTGAGCTGGCGAAACTGCACCGGCGGTGCCTGGGAAGCCCGACAACGGGCCTCGGCAATCTCCAGGGCGCGGCTGCTCAGATCAAAGGCCCAAATTTCTGCGTTGGGGTTTTGGTGGGCGATGTATTCCGTTCCCACTCCCGAGCCACAGCCGGCATCCAGAATGCGCACCCTGCGCCGACCCGGATGGGATCCCGTACAAAAGGCATGGGCCTGGGGCCAACTCCAGCGCCAATTCCACCCCGGCGGGGGAACAGTGCCGACGGGCTGCGGGGGGAAAGGGTAGAGCTCGTAGAGCTGCCGCACTTGGTTGAGGATTTGTTCGGCGCTGGGGGAGTTGGGCTGCATGGACTATCTGTTGGAGCCAGCAAGACTATAGTGACAATATCCCCCTCCCAAACTCCTGCTGAGCCTACTGTTATGAAAGTGCTTCGCACTGCCAGCGCAAAAACTTCTTCTCATCCTCTGCAAACCGGCCTCACCTTCGACTGGATTAGGCTGACGGCTGAGCTCAAAAAGATTCTGGATCCCCAGCGGGTGATCAGCAAGCCGGAGGAGCTGCTGGTTTACGAATGCGATGGGCTGGTCAGCTACCGGCAAAGGCCGGCGCTGGTGGTGCTGCCCCGCACAACAGAAGAGGTAGCGCAGGTGGTGAAGCTGTGCAGCCGCTACCAGGTGCCCTTCGTGGCGCGGGGATCCGGTACGGGCCTCTCAGGGGGAGCCCTGCCGGTGGAAAATAGCGTCGTCATCGCCACCACCCTGATGAAGCAGATCCTGGAAATCGACCTGGACAACCGCTGCATGGTGGTGCAGCCGGGGGTTATTAACACTTGGATTACCCAGGCCGTGGCCGCCCAAGGCTACTTTTATGCGCCGGATCCCTCTAGCCAGTCGGTTTGCTCCATCGGAGGTAATGTGGCGGAGAACTCCGGCGGTGTCCACTGCCTCAAATACGGGGTGACGGCCAACCACATTCTCGGCCTGACGGTGGTGCTGCCGGATGGGGAGGTGGTGTGCTGGGGAGGCAAGCTCCCGGAGATGCCCGGCTACGACTGGGTGGGGCTGTTTGTGGGATCCGAGGGCACCCTGGGCATTGCCACCGAGATTACCCTGCGCTTGCTCAAGGCCCCGGCTCAAGTGCAGGTTTTGCTGGCAGACTTTGACAGTGTGGAAGCGGCGGGATCCACCGTCTCCGACATCATTGCTGCCGGGATCATCCCCGCCGGCCTGGAGATTATGGACAACTTCAGCATCAATGCCGTGGAGGATGTGGTGCAGTTGGGCTACTATCCGCGGGATGCGGCGGCCATTTTGTTGGTGGAGGTGGATGGGCTGGAACTGGAGGTGGAAGAAGCCGGCCAACAGGTGAGGGCGCTGTGCTTCAAAAATGGGGCGCGACAGGTGCAAGTCGCATCCGACCCGGAAGAGCGGGCGCGGGTGTGGAAAGGACGTAAGGCAGCATTTGCCGCCATGGGCAAGCTCAGCCCCAACTACTATGTTCAGGATGGGGTGATCCCCCGCAGCCAGCTAGCCTTTGTCTTGAAGGAAATCGAGCGCCTCAGCCGTGAGTACGGTTATCCGGTGGCCAATGTGTTTCACGCTGGCGACGGCAATCTGCACCCCTTGATCCTCTACGACGAGTCGGTGCCGGGATCCCTGGAGCAGGTGGAGAAACTGGGGGGCGAGATCCTTAAGCTCTGCGTGCGCTTGGGGGGCAGCATCTCCGGCGAACATGGCATCGGGGCAGACAAACGCTGCTACATGCCGGAAATGTTTACGCCTGCGGATCTGGAGAGCATGCAATGGGTGCGGCAGGTGTTCGACCCCCAGCACATCGCCAACCCCGGCAAGATCTTTCCCACCCCCCGCACCTGCGGTGAGTCAGCCCACGCCCACAGCCAACCAGAATGGCAAGGGATCCCAGTCTTTTGATTTTGAAAGTTTGAAGGTGCTCCGAACCGCTGGCGTGATGGGAATAGCCCTCAGGCTGGGATCAGCCGGCTTGGCGTTGCTGCTGCAGCTCGGCAAAGGCTCGACAGAAGTCTTCCTGTTGGATGACCAGGGTTTTGGCATCCACCGTCTCGGAAGTGGCGCGGTGGCGGCGGATGGCGGCAATGGCGGCGCGGTTGCTGAGCAGGGCCAGGTCGGCACCACTCCAACCTTCGGTCTGCTCGGCCCACCCCTGTAAGTCCACATCAGGCCCCAGGGGACGCTTGCGGTTGTGAACGGCCAAAATTTCCCGTCGCCCGCTGCGATCCGGCAGCTCCACGCTCAGGTGCAGCTCCAACCTGCCGGCCCGGGTGAGGGCGGGATCCAAACTGGCTTTGCGGTTGGTGGCGGCCACCACCAACACCCCCTGGCTGGGGCGGATCCCGTCCAGCTCTGCCAGCAGTTGCCCCAGAACGCGGTCGCTGACCCCACTATCCCCGGAGTAGCTTCCCCGCGCCGGGGCGAGGGTGTCGATCTCGTCGATGAAGATGACACAGGGGGCGCATTGGCGGGCGCGGGCAAAAAGTTCCCGCACCGCCTGCTCGGAGGATCCCACCCATTTGCTCAAGAGCTCCGGGCCGGAGACGGCAATGAAGTTAGCCTTGGCCTGGGAAGCGATGGCTTTGGCCAACAGGGTTTTGCCAGTGCCAGGGGGGCCGCTGAGGAGGATGCCCTTGGGCGCTTGGGCCTGAGCCTGCTCGTACAACTCAGGGTGCAGCAGGGATCCCTCGATGGCCTCTTGCAAAATCTGCTTGGCGTGCTCCAGGCCGCCAATTTGATCCCAGCTCACCTGCGGGGATTCAATCTCCACCGAGCGCAGCACCGCCGGCTTCACCTGTTGCAGAGCCTGTTGAAAATCCGCTGCGGTTACCGTCAGGGACTCGGGGATGGGGGATCCCAAATCGGGCACCTGCCGCCGCAAAGCCGCATAGGCTGCTGCCTGGCACAGGCCCCGCAGATCTGCCCCCACAAAGCCCAGCGTCTGATCCGCCAGGCTGTCCAGATCCACATCCTCCGCCAAGGGCATGCCGCGGGTGTGGATGGCCAGGATCTCCCGCCGCCCCTCCCGGTCCGGCACCTTGAAGATCACCTCCCGATCAAAGCGCCCCGGTCGCCGCAGAGCCGGATCCAGAGCCTCGGGCCGGTTGGTGGCTGCCAGCACCACGATCCCCTTTTGGGCCACAAACCCGTCCATCAGCCCCAGCATCTGGGCCACCAGGCGTTTTTCCACCTCCCCCTCGACAGTGGCGCGGTTGGGCACTAGGGCATCGATTTCGTCAATAAACACCAGACAGGGAGCCGATTTGGCTGCCTTTTCAAACAGTTGCCGCAGGCGCGCCTCCGCCTCGCCGTAGTACTTGCCGATCAGCTCCGGGCCGACAATGGCGATGTAGTTCACCCCCAGGCTCTCGGCCAGGGCGCGGGCCGTCAGGGTTTTGCCGGTGCCGGGGGGGCCTACCAACAACACGCCGCGGGGCGGATCCAACCCCAGCTTGGCCAGCAGATCGGGCCGCTTGAGGGGGATCTCCACCATCTCCCGCAGCGCTTGGAGCTGTTCCCTCAGTCCCCCCACATCCTTGAGGCGTGGCCCAGCCCAAGACTCTGGGCGGTCGGCAGAAGTTGCTGGCGGGTCGGGCACAGCGGCCTTGGACGGTTCCTGGAAGCGAACCGCAGACATCACTTGGGGCTCGCTGCTCCAGGGGGGATCCCCCGTTTGGGCAGGGCTGCGGCGGCGGGGGATGGAGCCGGAAGGGGGAATAGAACTGCCCAGAGGACGGGCCTGGATGCGGACTTCGGTTCGCAGCTCTCCACTTTGCTTTTTCTCGTCCAGCTTCTGAGCCAGCTCGATCAACTGCTCAATGCCCTGTACAAAGTCACTTAAATTGGCCATAGCCGGGATTTTCCATCCACACAAGTTATCTGCAAATTGACCCGCCAGAGGTGCTAACTCATCCCCTGCCTGGCCAGCTCAGGTGAGGAGAGTTCCACGGCTAGATGCTCAGTATGATACCCTTCACTGCGGCTGCCGTCGGTGTTGGGCAAGGAGAATCTGCTCTCGGATCCAGCCCAGCCAGGGCTCCAGCCCGTCACCCGTCTTGGCAGAAAGACAAAAAATCGGCACAGAAGGGTTGATCTCGCGGATATTGGCCTGGATCCGATCCAAATCCACCTCCAACACAGGAACCAGATCCACTTTGGTGATCAGCAGACAATCCGCCTCTCGAAACATGATTGGGTACTTGAGAGGCTTGTCTTCCCCTTCTGTGACGCTGAGCAGTGCTACCTTGGCGTGTTCCCCCACCTCAAACTCCGCCGGGCAGACCAAGTTGCCGACATTTTCCACCAGCAGCAAATCCAGTTGTTGGGGATCCAGCAGTGCTTCCAATTGCTGCAAGCCCCCGGCCACCATGGCCGCATCCAAATGACAGGCC
Source organism: Synechococcus sp. R5-13 (assembly GCF_047462015.1). NCBI lineage: Bacteria > Bacillati > Cyanobacteriota > Cyanophyceae > Synechococcales > Synechococcaceae > Synechococcus > Synechococcus sp. R5-13. Next base: position 5,796 of record NZ_JANSIL010000098.1, read on the forward strand.
CGCCCCGTGTTGATGGCAATCACCGGGATCCCGTAGCGACGCAACCGCTCCGCGTCCAGTTGGGTCGTCATGTCTCCCTCGATCACCGCCAGGCGCAGCGAGCCGGCAAGAGCGACCACGGTTTTCTCCAGCAAAGACGTCTTACCCGCCCCCGGCGCGCTCATGAGGTTCAGACAGGTTACTCCCCAGGCATCAAAATGCTCCCGGTTGTGGTCGGCCTGGTGTTGATTGGCGTGGAGCAGGTTAATCCCCAGATCCAAGACTTGGTGCATGGCACAACCCGTGTTGCGGTTGAGGAGAAAACGCTCTAGCTGCGGAAAGAGCTGGATTCGGCCACCGTAGGGGTGGGAGAAGGGCCGACGGAGAGTTTACGCACCTCGGAGCAGAAAGAAGCCATGCTGAAGCCACCGAACCGCTTGACAGTGCTGGCCCGCAGGCGCAAGTTGGGGCTGGCAAACCAAATGCGCTCTTCCGACTCAGTCATCTCATACTGGGTGTAAAGGGTAAGGGCGCCATCGGATCCCATGACATAGGTACCGGCCACCGGTACTTTCTCAGCGTAGCCCTGATCCCGCAGCAACTGCCCGCGCATGGGATCGGTCTCATCGGGGATAGGTACCAGCACCACGTCTCCCTTGTACTCTTCGTTGTCCCACTCCTGCTCGCCATCCCACCGCACCCGCGCTGCTCCCACAGCTCGTCGGGGATCCACCCTGAACAACTCGCAAACCCGGATGACTGCTGGATCGGTTGCCGCAAGGGTGGCAATTTGTAGCCGCGACCTCCCACCCTCAGAGCGGCGGAAAGCCAAGTGATGGCTGGTGCGTTGGCACATCCACTCCCCAGCACTGAGGGCGAAAAACTCCATTACGGTCATCATGGCCGACGCGGATCCTCATCGATGGAACAGGGTTTGCCGATCTTAGCTTGCAGAGCAACTCAACGATTTAGCTAACGGTGGTGCGGGGGCAATCAGTCCTGCGCTCTACCCGCAGGGTAAGCACCGGGATACAGGGATCCCCACCATACCCCTGAGCGAAATCTGTAGCAAAACCTACTTATGCTGGTGTAACCTACAAGCACCGGATTGATCCAGATGCCTCCCAACAAGCCGCTCGCGTCAGCGGGACGGAGGCCTTGCTGTTGGCGTGGCTGGAGATTGGCCGGGACGTATACAACTACACTTTGCCGGAAATCAACGAGTGGATAGCATCTTGCTCTTGGCCGGTGGACAGGGGTTCCTGGGTGCAGGAGTCCATCCTGTCTGCCG